>DATLVW010000488.1:0-7499 GCA_035577085.1 Thermoanaerobaculia bacterium | reverse complement strand
CCAACGAGAGCCTCGACGAATCTCGGCCTCCGCCCTGACAGCACTCGGGCGGGGACGCCCGAGTGCCCGCGGTCGAGACGACCGCACTCCGTCATAAGATGCGCGGCGAATGGTTCGAACGATATGGGCTGTGATCGTTGCCGTCGCTGTGACGATTCCGCTGGCCATGGCGGTGCTGATCATTGCCATGCTGTCGTCGGCGTCGCCGTTGATCGAGCCCATCATCCGTTGGTGGGCGCGCGCGATCGTCTGGGGAGCGGGAATCGATCTGCGCAGCGACGGAACCGAGCGCATCGACCGCGGTAAGCGCTACATCCTCATCGCCAACCATCACTCGTACTTCGATATCCCATGCATCTTCGCGGCGATCCCGCAGCCGATCCGGTTCATGGCCAAGAAGAGTCTGTTCAGCATTCCGATCTTCGGGTGGGCCATCGGCCGCGCCGGCTTCATCCCGATCGATCGAAAGAACCGGCGCACCGCGGTCAAGTCATTCGACCTGGCCGTCGAGCGGATCCGGCGCGGCAACACGATCGTCATCTTCCCGGAAGAAGGGCGCTCGCGCGAGGTGGCGATGAGACCGTTTCAGCGCGGTGCGTTCCTGCTGGCGATCCGCTCCGAGCTGCCGATCCTGCCACTTGCGATCGACGGCACTTACGAAGTGTTCCGCGTTGGCGCGAAGACGATCACACCGGGAGTCGTCACGGTGCGTGTGGGCACCGAGATCGAGACCGCGGGTGCCGGCGTCCGTGCCAAGGACGCGCTCAGCGAGCAATCGCGGTCGCAGATCGAGATGATGCTCGCGGGCAGCAGCGTCAGCACGGACTCGAAGAGCGTCGCAGCAGCACGACTTCATTGACGGCAGACTGAAGACGCGGTTGACCCGCTTGATCGCGTCAACGAGGGCGAAAGCAACCAGCCCGCGGCCGCGCGACGAATGATGCGTCGCGCGGCCGGAAAATCCTTCGGCACCGGCCAGCCCGGCCATCGATGCCAGGGAGGAGCGTGATCACGGCTCCGATCCGTTGCTGCGATCTCGATAAAATTACACCTGTCGATCATTTGCAGCAAGGTGCAGTTACGGAGTGCACGCCCAAACTGACAAAGTTAAGCGGGCGAGTCCGTTATCCGTGGATGGCTTCGGCCACGATCTCGCGCTCCCGATCTCCAAGCGTCCGCACTTCGATCGTGAAGCGGTCGTCGACGATGCGGCCTGCGATCGGGGTGGAGTACCGGAGGAATCGTGCTGCGAGCGCGCTTGCATCGCCGCCCACTTCGATCGCGATCGAGCGGATCGTCTCGGTCGGCGTGGTGCCGCCTCCCAGCGCACATTGGCTCTCGATCACCCGGCTCTTCGTCCCCCGCACCATCTCCTCGGCATGCGCTCGCAGCGTGTCGAGTGGCGTCGCCAGCATCCGGTAGATCGGAATCTCCGTTTCGTACCGGGCCGTCGCGAACGCGCGCAAGGTCTCGGCGATGACGGCGTACGATTCCTTCCCCGCCCGCAGCGCGCGCATGAGGGGATGCTTGCGGCAGCGCCGGATGATGTCTTCGCGCCCCAGGATGAGACCGCCCTGCGTGGCACCGATCAGTTTGTCGGTCGAGCACGTGATGGCGTCGACGCCGCTGGCGAAAAGCTCACGAACGGTCGGCTGCCGCGAGAACCCGTAAGGCGAGAGATCGACGACGCGCCCGCTCCCTTCATCATAAAGAAGCGGCAGCCTATGGTCGCGCGCGACGGCCACGAGCTGATCGATCGACGGCGTCTCCGTGAAACCGACGATCTCGAAATTCGATCGATGGACCCGAAGGATCGCTGCCGAGGCGTCGGAGGCCGCTTCGTCGAAGTCGGCGGCGTGCGTACGGTTGGTCGTTCCCACTTCCCGCAACCGTGCGCCACCCTGCTGAATGACGTCGGGGACACGGAAGGAACCGCCGATCTCGACCAGTTCGCCGCGCGAAACGATCACTTCCTTTCCGGCGGCGACGGCCGCGAGCAGGAGCAGCGTGCCGGCGGCGTTGTTGTTCGCCAGCACCGCCGATTCGCAGCCGAACAGCGTGCGGCACAGCTCCGTCAAATGCTCGTCGCGCCGGCCTCGGGAGCCTTCTTCGAGGTCGAACTCGAGATTCGAGTAGTTGGTGGTGACCGCGGCGGCACGCGACCAGAGCGCGGGATCGATCGGCGAGCGACCAAGGTTCGTGTGGATGATGATGCCGGTGCCATTGATCACCGGCTTCAGCGTCGATTCCGTGGCGACGTCAAGGCGTGCCCGAACGTCGCTGGCGGCTGCGCTCTCCTCGAACAGGACGCGGTCCCGGCGAATCGTCTCCAGGTGGAGACAGACGGCATCCTTCACCCGCTCACGGCCGAATTGCGCAACCATGTCCCGCAACGACTCGCTGGAGAGAATCCGCTCGACGGACGGGATGCGCCGCAGTGAGGAATCTCCTGAATCAGCCGTCGCTTTGGGCATGGAGCGCGTATTGTAGTTGCGGGAGTTGGGTGTCGGGGGTCGGGAGTCGGAGACAGGCAGGCGAGGTTTTTCGCTTTTCTCCGACACCCGACCCCCGACACCCAACTCCCGAGAACCGACTCCCGCGAATGATCAAACAGGACGACGAGCTCGACAAGCTCGAAGAGGACATCCGGAAGATCAAGAACAAGTACGACCAGTTCTTTTCCGGTATCCAGAAGCTCCCGCCGATGCACGAGCGCCGGCTGCTCGAGGTGTACATCTTCGAGCTGGGAAAACAGAAGATGCGCGACAACACGCGCCGCTTCCGCTACTCGCAACTGCTGACCCGTTACAACCAGTTGCGCGAGTTGTGGGGCCGGAAGATGCGCGAGCGGGAAGAAGGGCCGATCGACTTCCGGCGCCGTGCCGCCGCCCTGAGGGAACCGGCCCCGCCGCCACCCCCGCCAGCCCCTCGTGTAACGTCGGCAAGGGCTGATTCGTATGTAACAGTAGCGCCGGGCTCGAACGGCGAGGAGATCCAGCGGCTCTTCGGCGAAATCGAGAAAGAGCAACTCAAACTCGGACGGTTACCGAACATCACCATCGAGCAACTGAAAACCATGGTTCAGAAGCAAAGCGAACTCGTTCGTGCGAAATATCACGTCGCCGCCGTCGCCTTTCGTGTGGACGTCGTCGACGGCAAAGTCAAACTGAAAGCGAAACCAATCCAGGAATGATGATGAAACGACTCCTACTTCTTGCCGCAACCGTAGCTTTGGCCGCCTGTTCAACCACCACGAAGCATCACGACTCGAATCCGTACGCAAACCCGTTCTACGCGAAATACCTCAACACCGGGGCATGGGTCGACAACGAGATCACGCGCACGATCAACGACCTGCGGGCCAATCCGCGCTCGGCCACACTGCATAACACCCTCGGGCAGCTCCTGATCCAGAAGGGTTTTCCGAAGGACGCGGAGACCGAGTTCGAGCGCGCCGTCAACGCCGACTCGCATTTCTATCCCGGCTGGTACAACCTCGGGCTCGTCCGCATGTCCCGCGGTGATCTCATCGGTGCCCACCACGCCTTCTCCCGGACCATCCATTACAAGCCCGGCCATTCAGCAGCCCTTTTCCAGCTGGGCCTGATGGAAGAGAAAAGCAACCATCAAAGCGCCGCGATCGACTATTACGCAAAAGCGTTCACGATCAATCCCGCTCTGTTGGACGTGCGCATCAACCCCCGCATCCTCGACTGCAACCTAGTCGACCTCGCCCTGCTCAAGGCCTATCCGAACGATCATGCTCGCCAAAGCATGGCCTTCAATCCCGCACCGCCAGGCTATGTGCAGGAGGGCCTCAGCACGCCGGCTGCCGTGCCGCAGCTAGTGAAGCCTCCGAAGTAGAAGATCCGAGACAGAGATCAGAGACAAGAGATCAGGGGCTGTCTGCCGCCTCATCGGCTATCTCTGATCTCTGATCTCTAACTGTCTCTGATCTCTGAGTCATCGGCACGCGAGAGGCATTACTCTTCCCGCATGAAGACGCGGAACAAGATCCTCCTCGGTCTCCTGGCGGCATTCGTATTCATTCAGCTCATTCCGGTTCCGAAAACCAACCCCCCTGTGACCGGCGAGATCGCGGCGCCGCCGGAAGTGAAATCGGTGCTGCGGAAGAGCTGCTATGACTGCCATTCCAACGAGACCGTCTGGCCCTGGTATAGCCGCCTCGCGCCCGTTTCGTGGCTGCTCTACCGCGACGTGACGCAGGGACGCCGGACGATGAACTTCAGCGCCTGGCAGCACATGCCGCAGGATCGGCAGAACAGGCGCCGCAAGGGAGTCTGGGACGAAGTCGCATCGGGCGACATGCCGCTCTGGTTTTACAAGCCGCTCCACCCGGACGCAAAGCTCACCGACGCCGACAAAGCCACACTCAAAGCGTGGAGCGATGCTGGACCGGCAGTTCCCAAACGCAATGCAGGAGGATGACGCGAGCGGCCGATTCTCAGCTCTGTCCTGCCCCCAAAGCCCCAACCTACCAATCGAGCGCCTTCTCCCCCGCGCTTTTTGCGGGGGAGAAGGTGGCGAAGCCGGATGAGGGGGGATTGCAATGGGCGCGAACTGCGGCCAATGCCAGGCAGTTTGTGAGCATGCTTGTCGGATTGTTGCCCGTCCACGGATCATTTCCAACGCCCCCTCATCCGCCTTCGGCACCTTCTCCCCCACTGAAAAGCGTGGGGGAGAAGGCGCTCGATGTTTGGTCGGCGCTCGAGGTTGTCGAGCGTTTCTCGCTTGGCAAGAACCCTCCAGCCGTCGCCGAAAATTGACTGCACGATTCTGATCGTCCCATCCTCCGATCCCCGATCTCGTCCATACTCCTTGCATGACACTTCCGGGCGGTACGCGGCTCGGACCCTACGAGATCGGAGAGCTGATCGGCCGCGGAGGCATGGGCGAGGTCTACCGCGCCGCCGATACGCGCCTCGGCCGCGATGTCGCCATCAAAGTTCTCGCCACGCACCTCGCTGACGATCCGGCCTCGCTCGCACGTTTTCAACGCGAAGCCCGCGCGGTCGCGGCACTCTCGCATCCGAATATCGTCGCCTTGTTCGATGTCGGCAGCGAAGGGCAGACACACTACGTCGTCACGGAGTTGCTGGAAGGAGAGACGCTTCGCGGGCGTCTGTCCGCATCGCGGCTGCCGGAAGACGAGATTCTGCGGATCGCGAACGCCATCGCCGATGGCCTCGCAGCCGCGCACGCAAAAGGCATCATCCACCGGGACCTCAAGCCGGAAAACGTCTTTCTGACGAGCGCTGGGGGCGTGAAGATCCTCGACTTCGGTCTGGCCAGCATGCAGCAGACCTACGCGGGGATCGACACCGCGATCCAGACAGCCGCGTTGACCGAGCCCGGTGTTCTGATGGGAACGATCGGCTACACATCGCCGGAGCAGCTTGCCGGCAGGCCGCTCACGACAGCAACCGACGTCTTTTCGTTTGGCTGCGTTCTGTACGAGATGTTGCAGGGGCAGCGTCCGTTCAAACGGGACAGCAACATGGAGATCATCGCCTCGGTGCTTCGCGATGCTCCTTTCGATCGCGACGCAGCGAAGCATCTTCCGGCCGGCATGCGGGACATCGTCGAACAATGTCTGGAGAAAGATCCACGCGAGCGTTTCCCGAATGGCGCTGCCGTCGCCGCAGCCCTTCGCAATCGTCATTCGGTTGTCAGCAGCCGCATCGAACCGAAAAAGTCGCCGCGAACACTGACGTGGATCGCCGGATCTGTGGTCATCGTGATTGCGGCCGCCATCGTCGCATTCTGGTTGATCCATCGTCAGGCCGAGGTCATCGACGACGGCTACGACTTGCGAAGCGCCGACGTCACCGGAGACGGCGAAACGCGCCGTCTGCTCGCTCTCGCGCTGCATGCGGACAGCGCGGGTGACCGATCCGAGGCGATGCAACTGCTGGCCGAAGCAGCGCGGCGCAATGGAGCGCCGCCGCTTCCCGCCGCGTTCCTCGCTTCGTTCACGTACTACAGCGGCGACCGAAAGGAAGGCTCGCGCTGGTCCGCCGAAGCGACGAGGCGCATCGCCAGCTCAACATCAACTTACGAGGCGCTTCTCTGCCGCTATCTACTGCCGGGAAACAGCACGGGCACGGAGATGGCGCTGTCATCGTCGCTTCTGGAGTTGCGCCCGAAAGCGTGGCGCCTGCGCCTGGCGCTCGCGCATTTGCATCTCGCCCGGCGCGAGCTGCCGGCCGCACTCGCGCAACTGCAACGGATCGATGTCGGCGCCCCCGACGACCGCCGCCTCGCGATCGTGCTCGCCGACCGCGCCTCGCTGGGCGATGTGGCCGGAGCCACCCGCGATCTGCAGCGAAGCAAACTGGCCGGCAAGCCGGCGTTGCTCGCCTACACGCGCGGCCGTATTGCCTGGAGCAGTGGACAAGCATCCGAAGCAGCGCGATTGTTCGATGCTGCCGCGGAGAGCGCCACGATCAGCAACCTCGGGCCGGTCGCGATCGAATCGCGCATCCTCGCCGGCGTTGCGCGCATCGGCGCGAACGACCTCGGTGGCGCAGCGTCCGCGTTCGATCTCGCCGCAGTGAAGGCGCACGACGCAGCGATGCCGGAGAATGAGCTCGAAGCCTATGCATTCGGCGCATACGTGGCATCGCGCCGCGGTGACACGGACGGCCGCGATCGCCGAATGCGACTCGCCGCAAAACTCGCCGAGCCGGGAACGGCGAACTATCTGGCGTTGCGTCTCTTCGCAGCGCGCGAAAACGTCAGCACTGCCTTTGGCGCCGCCCCAGTACCGAACGAGGCCGACGAGAATTCGGCGGTTGCGACGCTGATCAAAGCTCGCGATGCATGGTCGCAAAAGGATCCAGCAGCGGCATCGGGGCTGCTGGAGCAGGCGCGTTCCGAGGGTATCGAAGCAACCTGGTTCAGCGAAGAAGCCGCCCTCCTCGCCTACGACCTCGGCGCGCCACCACGCACATTCCCGCCCGACCCGCCCTACCCGAATCGCTTGCGGTTCATCGCGGTGTGGGAACTTGCTGGTCCGCGCGCTTCGCGCTGATTGTTCGTTTCTTTGTTAATCCTTGTTTACAGCGACTCAATCGGCGCCGCGATATCCTTCGCAGACCATGAAACCCACAGCAATCGCCGCCGTGATCCTGCTTGCCGCCACTACGACCTTCGCCGCCGAAGTCGTCAAGCGCGGAGCACCGTTATCCTCCTCCAAGCCGGTCGCATTAGAAACAGTTCTCGAATCGCCGAAGGCGTTCACGAAGGATGCGGTCGTCGTCGAAGGCGTGATCCAGAAGTCGTGCACCAACATGGGTTGCTGGATGGAGCTCGCGCCGGCTCCGGGCAAGAAGAGTGTGCGCGTCACGTTCAAGGATGAGAAGTTCAGCATTCCCCTCACCGCCAAAGGAATGCAGGCCCGTGCCGAAGGCGTGACGACGATCAAGACGCTGAGCAAGGCTGAGGCAGATCACCTCGCCGAAGAGGGCGCAACGCTG
>DATLVW010000487.1:0-3659 GCA_035577085.1 Thermoanaerobaculia bacterium | reverse complement strand
CCCCGACTCCCGACCCCCGACTCCCGACCCCCAACTCCCGACCCCCAACTCCCGTAGATATGTCTGGGCGTACAATAACTTCACTTTCTGGAGGGCAAGACAGTGAGCAAACCGGAACATGGCCGCGGTAGCAAGGGCCAGAACGTCAATCCCAGCGAGTTACCCGAAGAACTGGTTGTGCTCTCGGACGAGAAACCTCGTGCTGCTCCGTCACCAGGAGTGCCGGTTTCCGACGAAGAATACAAGCGAATGAAAGAAGCGGCGGAGATTGCGCCCACCAGGGATGTGAAAAACGCACAGGAGGACCGTCCAAAGAAGAGAGATTAACTATCGAGAGGGGGAAAGAAGATGGCGACCAAGAAGAAACCCGCAAAAAAGAGCGCATCATCAGCCGGTGCAAACAAAGCTCTGACCGGCAAGGCTGGCAAAGGGAAGGACTTTGATCCCACTCACGAATCCGTCATGGCGCTGGCGGCAACGATGGTGGAGGTCAATGCACCTCGCCCCACTACCACCAGCCGCTACCCGATCCCGAACAAGACGTTCGACGCGCTGAAAGACAAGGCGAACAAAGTAAAGCTCGCCAAAGGAAGCGCGACTCTGGCGAAAGACAGCGGCAAGAAGGAAGAAGTTTCCTCGATGCCGGCGATGGCCATGGCGGCAGTTCCTGACGCGCCGCCTGCTGACGCGCCGAGTCCATCGACGAACTTCGCCGGTTTCACGGCTACGGGCTGGATCCCGCCCGACTGCACGATGGCCACCGGTCCAAGCCACGTCGTGCTCTCCGTGAACTCTTCCATCGCCGTTTATCCCAAGACCGGCGGCGCCCCGCTGCTGCAGCGCACCCTCACGGTGTGGTTCAGCAACGTCATTCAGGGCGCGACCATCTTCGATCCGAAGCTCCTGTGGGATCAGCACGCGAGCCGTTGGGTTCTGCTGGCTGTGGCCGCTTCCACGCCCCAACAGCCGAATCTGTCTCGTTATCTCCTGTCCGTTTCGGCGACGTCGAACCCTCTCGGCATCTGGCGCAACTATTCTCTCGACGCGATGGTGGATGGAACGACCAAAACGAACAACTGGGCCGACTTCCCCGCCCTCGGCGTCGACAACAACGCGCTCTACATCACCTCGAATCAGTTCGCGTTCGGCGGCGGCTTCCAGTACGCGAAGATTCGGGTCGTGCCGAAGGCTGGCCCGTACTCCGGCGGGACTGCTCCGTTCTTCGATTTCATCAACATGAAGAACCAGAACGGCACCACCGCCTTCACGATCCAGCCGTGTCACACGTTCGGCGCGCCGCAGGTTGAGTACCTCGTGAACTCCGCATTCCCGAGCGGCAACTTCGTGACGGTGTGGCGCATCGTGAGCAGCGGCACCTCGTTCACCTTGTTCCGCACGCAGGTTTCCACTTCCAACTATGCCCTCCCTCCCAATGCTGCGCAGAAAGGCAACAACGCGCCCCTGAACACCGGGGACGTTCGCGTGCTTCATGCTGTGTTCCGAGGGGATTCGATCTGGTGCGCGCTGACGACGACGCGAAACTGGTCGGGCACTTCCAGTCAGGCAGCGATTCACTGGTTCCAGATCCGCGCCGCCATCCCGGCCCTGGTTCAGGAAGGCGTCTACGGAGCGGCGAACGTCCACTACTTCTACCCGGCCAGTTGCCCCGACAACAATGGCAACATGATCATGGTCTTCTCGCGCTCCAGTTCCAACGAATACGGTTCGTGCTACTACACCGGCCGGAAGTCGACCGATCCCCTCGGATCGCTGCAGCCGAGCGCTCTACTCAAGGCCGGCGTGGCCAACTACGTAGGCCTCGATGGCGGCGGCCGCAACCGATGGGGCGACTACAACGGCGTCTGCGCGGACCCCTCCAATCCGAAGGGCATCTGGTTCTACAGCTTGTTCGCAGGCGCCGTGAACAAGTGGGCCACGTGGGTCGGCTCGTCGTTCTTCTAAGAAATCGTGAGAGCCCGCTCCACTGAGGAGCGGGCTTTTCTCTGGGGCACGCGCTAGCGAATCCTTGTCACCGCGTTGGAAAGCAGGGTTCAACCTCCGACGTCCTCAGCTTCCGCTGTCATCCGCCGACGGTCCGTAAATCGCGGGCACCTTGCCGCCCATCGGGCGGAGGTAGGCGCTCAATTGGCCGCGGTGATGGACCATGTCGAAGAGGAAGCCCCAGAGCATGTTGCCGATGGTGTCGGTCCAGGTGTTGCCGTCGCCCATGACGAAGTTTGCGGGGCCGGCGAGCTTGGCGTCGTCGAGCTTCTCGATCCTCGTGCGCAGCTCGGCGGTGGCATCGTCCCACGCCTTGACGATCTCCGCGGTCGTGGCTGGACGCGGGCGCTGCTTCCAGTCGATGACGCCGGTCTCGAGCAGGTCGCAGAGAACGCGTTGCTCTTCCGCGATCTGCCATCCGAGGTTGCCTGCTTTCGTGGAGCGCTCATGGGGTGCGTAGTCGAGTTGTTCCTCTGGCATCGCCCGCAACACTCTGCCGAACGCCGGCAACTCTGATTCCCATCTCTGCGCGAAAAGCTCGTGTATCTGCATCTCTGCCTCCTTTTGTTCGGCATGAGCATAAACGCTGATTCCGATTTCTACGGCTTGTGGAGGCAGGAGGATGGACGCGCTCTCGGGCGTTAGGCACGCAGCCCCTTTGTGTCACCCGCGACACCACCAGGTGTAGAGACGCTTCTGTATTTTTTCGTCTGCTCAGGCGACTCATCGACAGCAGATGAGAAGACCCGCTGGTTACACCTCGGCTATCCGATTCCTCACGCTGAGGCGAGCGTGAAACATACGGATGACGACCTCGATGAGGAGCAGAGGCGGTCCGCCGAGGAACGCGAGCCACGGTACTGCGAACTGTTGGTCACAGAACACCTCGGCGATCCGGCGGAGATCGAGACAAGAGCGCAGATCGAGACCAGCCTCGCGGCTCCAGCCCGGCGCGTTCTCGTCGCCGAAGACAACCTTCTGAGCCAGCAGGTTCTGGCGCGCCAGCTTGCCGCCCTAGGATTTGTCTGCGACATCGTTACGGACGGCGGCGAGGCGTTCAGCAGCGTGACGCGTGGGGGATACGACATCGTGCTGATGGACCTTCAGATGCCGGTGCTCGACGGCCGCTCCGCAGCGCTCTTGATCCGGCGGTGGGAGAAGGAGAACGGCGCGCCGCCAGTCAGGATTGTCGGAATCACGGCGAGCGGATCGGCGGCCGATCGCCGTCGCTGTCTGGAGATTGGAATGGATGACCATTTGCAGAAGCCGCTACGGATCGCCGATCTCTCCTCCGTTCTGAACCGGCTGCTTGATTCTTCTTCGTCAACGACGTTTGTGCCGGAGAGGAACGAGGCCGGAAGCCATCCGGAGCTCGATCATTCGATGATCGAAGGATTGCGCGCGCTCGGCGAAGATGACGGCGCCTTCCTTCGCGGCCTTGTCAGACAATTCCGCGCCGACAGCGACGCCCGCCTGGCGCGCCTGGAGCGAGCGGCAGAGGATGGCGACACCGTCGCGATTCGTGCTCTCGCCCACGCTCTTTGCGGAAGCAGCGCAAACATCGGTGCTGCCGGCGTGACCGCGGCCTGCCGTGCCATCGAAGATCTCGGCGCGACGGACGATGTCCGTCAGTATCGGGATGCCGTGCGCCGTGTTCG
>DATLVW010000486.1:0-2791 GCA_035577085.1 Thermoanaerobaculia bacterium | reverse complement strand
ATTGCGCCTGCGGCGCGTTGTCGGTTGTCGGTTAGATGCGCCTTCGGCGCGTTGAAAAAAACCTCGCCGCGCGTTCTCACTAACGCGCCGAAGGCGCAACCAACCGACAACCAACAACGCGCCGAAGGCAGCCGCCAGGCTGCGGGAGATGCAGCGTGAGCAGCCACAACCTCTCCCTCCGCATCCTCTCCCTGTTCCTTGCGTTCACGGTCTGGTTCTTCGTCTCTGCGCCGCGGCGGGAGCCGGTCTCGGAGCGAGCGTTCGCGGCGCCCGTATCCATCGTCCGCATGCCGCGCGACCTCGTCATCACCACGCCTGTTCCGGACACGGTCAGCGTTCGTCTCCGCGGACGGATCTCTGACCTTCGATCACTCTCATCGCAGAATCTCGAAGTCACGCTCGATGTGAGTTGGGTGACGCCGGGCGATGCCGTCATTACGCTCAGCCCGCAGGCGATGAGCGTCCCGCCGCAGATCGACGTCGTATCGATCGAGCCGATGAAACTCCGCTTTCACGTGGAAGCGCTGCGGCAGACCGTCGTCCCCATCCGGCCGTTTCTGATCGGGCAACCGCCTCCCGGATATCTCGCCGGCGACACAACGCTCGTTCCCGATCACGCTCTCGTGTCCGGCCCCGCCTCGCAGATACGGAACGTCACGGAAGTGGCGACCGAACGGATTATCATGAGCGGCCGCACCGAGACATTCGTGCAGAATGTGGGCGTCGTCAGCGACTCATCACTCGTCCGCATCATCGAGCCGCTGGTCACGCAAGTCACCGTGCCTGTGAATGCCGAGATCGGACCGGTCGCGCCTGCATCGGCAACCACGGACACGACTGCCGAGGAGGCGTCCGTCGAAAAGCCTGCCGAGACGAAGCCGCCAGAAAAGACGCCGGTGCAAAAACGCAGACACAAAAGGGAGCAATGAGGACCTTATTCGGCACCGACGGCATCCGCGGCAAAGCCCATCAGTACCCATTCGACGGACCGACAATGTTCGCGCTCGGCGAAGCGCTGGCGCATCGGCTGAAGGGAGTCGGGAGTCGGGAGTCGGGAGTCGGAGCAACTCCCGAGGTCACCCTTCGACAACCGACAACCGACAACCGACAACCCGCAATCGGAGAGCCTTCCGCTGACTCTCTCCGACCCCCGACTCCCGACTCCCGACTCCCCGGAAGCCCACACCCCACACCCCACACCCCACACCCCACCATCCTCCTCGGCATGGACACACGCGAATCCGGTCCGGAGATCGCCCGCGCGTTGACTGCTGGCATCGAGCATGGCGGCGGCAGGGCAATCTTCATCGGAATCGTTCCGACCCCTGCGGTGGCCTACCTTTGCCGCACCTCGGATGCCGCTGCCGGCATCTCCATCTCGGCCTCGCACAATCCCTTCGAAGATAACGGCGTCAAGATCTTCGGGCACGATGGGATGAAGATTCCCGACAGTGTTGAAGAACAGATCGAGGACGAGCTTCGCGCGCTTCGCCGCGACGACGTCGTCATCCCGGATCGGGAGCTCCGCGAGAACGGGGAGCTGATCGAGCGTTACGAGCAATTCCTCGATGACGGCATCGCTCCCCAGGCGTTGCGCGGCCGCAAGGTCGTGCTCGACACAGGAAACGGCGCCACCTTCCGAATCGCGCCCGAAGTCTTCCGGCGCGCCGGGGCGGAAGTCGTTGTCATCAACGCGCAGCCGAATGGCCGCAACATCAATGACCAGTGTGGTGCGATGCACCCCGAGGGACTGGCAAAGACCGTGGTTGCAGAGAAGGCGGACTTCGGTGTCGCCTTCGACGGCGACGCCGACCGTGCCATCTTCGTCGACGACGTGGGAAAGATACGCGACGGCGACGAGATCATCTACCTCTGGGCGCAGCGCCTGAAGCGCAGAGGCATACTCAATAACGATCGTGTCGTTACGACCGTAATGTCCAACTTCGGCTTCGAGCAGCAGCTTCACGAGGATGGCATCGAGCTTTGCCGCGCCAACGTCGGCGACAAGTACGTCCTCGAGATGATGATGGAGCGTGGCGCGATCCTCGGCGGCGAGCAGTCCGGCCACATCATCGACCTCGCGGTTCACACGACCGGCGACGGCACCCACACCGCTCTCGTCTTCGGCGAGTTGCTCACACGGGCAGGCAGGCCATTCTCCGAGCTCCGCACATTCACGCCGATGCCGCAGTTGCTCGTTAACCAGCCGGTCGCCTCGAAACCGCCGCTCGAATCGCTGCCGAAATACCAGGCGGCGCTGGCTGTCGCGCAAGCGCAGTTAAATGGCCAGGGCCGCATCCTCGTCCGATACTCCGGCACCGAGAACAAAGTGCGCGTCATGGTCGAAGGCCCCGATCGAGCGCTCATCGAACAGATCGCCGAGTCGCTGCGAGTCGTGCTGGAATCAGAGATCAGCGGGACTCGGGGATCAGCGACCAGAGACTAGAGATCTGAGATCAGGAATCGCGCTCTCGATTGACGTTAAGCGTCTTTCAGAACCATGGAGCTATCGGGCCGGATCCAACCATCGAGGCGGGACGCCTCGATGGCCGCGGGCGGAGACGCCCGCACTCCTAACCCAAGGCGCGCGTCTCGACCGCCCGGAATATGAAATGCTGTCCTGCCTCTGAGCCCTGATCTCTTGTCTCTGATTCCTGATCTCTGAGTCCATGCACACCATTGTCATCGCCCTCGCTGCCTTCGCGGCCGGCGCAATCAACTCGATCGCTGGCGGGGGAACACTTCTCTCCTTTCCCGCGCTCGTGTGGATCGGCGTCAACCCAGTGATGGC
>DATLVW010000485.1:0-7849 GCA_035577085.1 Thermoanaerobaculia bacterium | reverse complement strand
CGCCGCACTTCATCGAAATGATCAGCAAAGTGCTCCTGCAACTCCTGCACAGTGATGTCTTTGGTCATGGTTAATCCTCCGGAATCATCGGTACCGGTCTCGTTCGGCAACGAGATCGGGGACAGGATCCCAATCGAGGTGCAGCGACGGTGGTTTCCACCCGCCGAGCGGCCCGAGCACGGGATCAGGAACATGAACGAAGAAATCGTCGTCGTTAGTCTCGATCGCGATCATGTCTCGCGCAACCGGCTCTTCATCCCTCGTCATGGCTTCAGCATCCCTCGGCTTTCCGCCTCTGTCAACGCCGCGATGTTCCTTTGCATGCCTGCCAGTTTGGCCCGTTTGACGGCGCTCTTGCGAAAGAGCGATGAGAAATCGGACTGCTCGTAACGCAGGAGATCTGTGACCGGCGTTGCGCGATACTCGTTGCGGGGCTCGAAGGCAGGATGGGAAGCGGCGGGCTCGTGGTTCCACGGACAGACTTCCTGGCAGATGTCGCATCCGAAGGCGTTGCCGGCGAGGGGAAAGTCGGGCAGATCGCCGCGGTGCTCGATCGTCGCGTAGCTGATGCAATGCTCCGACGCGACGGTGCGGTTGGGGAGGATCGCGTTCGTTGGGCAGGCGTCGATGCAGCGCGTGCAGGTGCCGCAGCGGTCGGCGACGGAATCGGGGACGAGATCGTTTTCGAGTGATGTGAGCAGCGTCCCGATGAACGTGTACGAGCCGATCGCTTCGTTGATCAGCATGGCGTTCTTGGCGATCCAGCCGAGGCCTGCTTGCGTGGCCAGGGCGCGGTCGGACAGCGGACCGGTATCGACGTAGCGCCATGTTTTTCCGTACGGGGCAACAACCGGCTCGATCTGACGAAGGATCTGATCGAGCACGTCGTGATAGTCGTCGCCGAGAGCGTAGCGGGCGATGGAGTGGGAGAGGGCATTCGGCGGCGCGCCCGGACGTGCCGACGCGTACGGCACGACGATCACGATCGCCGACTTGGCCCACGGGAAACGCACGTGCGGATCGCGCCGCACGTCGCGCGTGCGGGCAAGATAGTGCATCGTGCCGTGGTGTCCGAGGTCGAGCCACTCGTCGAACAGCGCGCGGTGCGTGTCTGTGATGTTGCTGGCGCCGAGGCGGATGACGCCGTTGGTGCGGGCGATGCGCTCGACGGCAGGCCAGACTTCGGACAGTCTCGTGATCATTGGTTTCTTGCCGGGCAGCAACACGTTGCCCATTCAGTGAAATCCAGTGCGGCGACGCGCTCATGGCGCGCGAAGTCGCCCGAGGTGACACGCGCCTCCCGCGCGATAGAATGCGCGCCCCATGGAACGAATCAAGGATTACAAAGTCATCGTCATCGGCTCCGGCCCGGCCGGATGCACCGCAGCGATCTATCTCTCCCGCGCGAATCTTGCCCCGCTCGTCCTCGAGGGCCTGCAGCCGGGCGGACAACTCACCATCACCACCGACGTCGAGAACTATCCTGGATTTCCGGAAGGGATCCTCGGGCCGAAGTTGATGGATCTCATGCGCCAGCAGGCCGAGCGCTTCGGCGCGGCGTTCAAAATGGAACAGGTTGAGAGTGTGAAGCTCACCGGCCATCCGCTGGTGATCACGACGGATTCGCATGAGTACGAATGCCAGGCGTTGATCATCGCGGCGGGCGCGTCGGCCATGCAGATCGGACTGCCGAGCGAAAAGGCGCTGCAGGGTTTCGGCGTCTCCTACTGCGCCACGTGCGACGGATTCTTCTTCAAGAACAAAGAGATCGTCGTGGTGGGCGGCGGCGATTCGGCGATGGAGGAGGCGACGTTCCTCACGAAGTTCGCCTCGAAAGTGACGGTCATCCATCGCCGCGACGAACTGCGTGCGTCGAAGATCATGCAGGACCGCGCCCGCGGCAACCCGAAGGTCGAGTTCATTCTCGACACGACGGTCGATGAGGTCATCGGCACGAAAGAGGGCGGCATCACGTCGCTCAAGATCCGCAACCTGAAGACCGACGCAGTGCGCGATTTCGCGACGCAGGGTCTTTTCGTCGCCATCGGTCACACCCCCAACACGCAAGCCTACGCCGGGCAGCTCGAGCTCGACTCTCGTGGCTACATCTGTCTGAAACATCCGCACTCGACGGCGACAAACATCGATGGCGTCTTCGCCTGCGGTGATGCCGTCGACCACGTCTATCGCCAGGCCGTCACCGCCGCCGGCACCGGATGCATGGCCGCCCTCGACTGCGAGAAGTGGCTCACGCACGAACGGATCACGGAGCGATGGGATCTGCCGGTAGGGGAAGAGGAGCGGGAGTGATGTATTGCGCGCCGGTGGCGCGTGACTCGTGAGGCTTGCGCGACCCTAAGCCTCGGCGACAACGCGCGAAGCGCAATATCAGAACGCGTTGAGGATGTACTCGAGCGGATTGACCGGGTTGTTGTTCAGGCGCACTTCGTAGTGAAGGTGCGGGCCGGTGGAGCGGCCGGTCGAGCCGACGTAAGCGATGATGTCGCCGCGCTTGACGTGCTGGCCGGGCTTGGCCGCGTAGGCCGAGAGATGCCCGTAGCGCGTCGAGTAGCCGTAGCCGTGGGAGATGTAGATGACGTTGCCGTATCCGTTGGCCCACTCGGCCTTGACGACGATGCCATCCGCGGGTGCGCGAACGGGCTGGCCGACCGCGGACGAAATGTCGATCGCGTTGTGAGTGCCGGCTTCGCCTGTAAACGGATCGGAGCGGCCACCGAAGCCGTCTGTCAGGATGCCGCGGACCGGTGCGATGGATGGTGTGGAAGCGAGGAGCTGCGACTGTGCAACGAGCTTCTGTTCAAGGACCGACAGATCCCCTTCGAGCCGGCGCGAGCGGAACGCCATCTTGTCCACATCGTCGCGGTACGGATTGTCTCCGAGCTCCGTGGGGCGAAGACCGCCGACGCCGCCCTGGGCAGTGTCGTCGAGGCTGCTGATGCCGGCGTAGATCGCCAGTTTGCGCGTGCGGTCTTCAACGGTACGGAGCTGGCCGCGGAGCGATTCGACGGACTTGCTGAACTGTTCGTTGGCGGTCTGGAGGTCTTTGTTCTCGTGGCGGAGTTTGCTGAGCTCGTGCGTCTGCGAGAGGGAGGTGAAGTACTGGACAGAGAAGAAGGTCGACAGGCAGAGGGAAGACGTCAGGACAGAGACGACGGAGAAGAGCAGGCGATGGGATACCTTCAACTTCCGGAATTTGGCCCGGGCATGCGGGACAAAGATGATTGTTGAATAGCGTTGATCCATGCGTACTCCTTAACTCGGGATACCGACTGGACGACGGTGTAGGGGGCGTATTCTATGGAAAGAGCGGTGCGTGTCAACGCAAAAACGGCTGTTAAGTTATGTGAACACAAGCACTTCCGGACGCGTTTTATGGTGTAACGTCATATTCGGGACGCATGCGGTAGGGTTTCCGTTCCATAACGCTAATAAGTATCGGGTGGGGTGTGGGGGGTAGGGAGTGGGGAGTGGGAGCGAATCGGTTCCGGAGGCGTTCTGAGTGCCCCTCTTCTTTCTTCCGATATTCAATAATCCGGTGCTTCGCTTCGTCTGGCCGGTTTTCCGGACCACACGCCACACGCCACTCCCCACTCCCCACTCCCCACTCCCCACTCCCCACTCCCCACTCCCACACCACCGTGCTATCCTCCCGCCGCCCTTCCGAACGGCGGCAAATCTCGATCAACTAAGGTCTGTATGAACGTGAAAAAGCGGCTTCTCGACGGTCCTCGAATGAATCGCGCCATCCGGCGCATGGCCATTGAAGTCCTCGAGAAAAATCGGGGCACCGAGGATCTGATCATCGTCGGGATACGCAGCAGAGGCGTTCCCATCGCCGAGCGGATGGCGAAAGAGATCGAGGAGATGGAAGGGCATCCGGTCAGCTCCGGCATTCTCGACATCACCCTCTATCGTGACGACCTCACCACGATCGCGCCGCAGCCGGTGGTGAAGCCGACCAAACTCCCCGAGCCGATCGACGACAAGATCGTCGTCCTGGTCGACGACGTGCTCTACACCGGCCGCACCGTTCGCGCGGCGCTCGATGCGCTGATCGACTTCGGCCGTCCCAAGGCGGTCATGCTCGCCGTCCTCATCGATCGCGGTCACCGCGAGCTCCCCATCCATGCCGACGTGATCGGCAAGACGGTCCCCACCGACGCGCATGAAGTCATCAAGGTGAAGCTGGTGGAGACGGATGGCGAGGATGAGGTTTTGATCATGGAGAAGTAGATCGGCGGTTAGCTGATTAGTGATCAGAAGCTGCAGAGAAAGGGAGACAAGTGACAAGAGATAAGAGATCAGATTGCATCTCTGATCTCTTGTCTCTGATCTCAGAAACATCAGCGATCCTTGTCGGCTGATCCACTAATCTACTAATCCACTGCCTCATGCGCGCCTCCACCTCCTCGCTCCGCTCCAAGGACCTTCTCGGCATCGAGCATCTCCTCCCCGAGGAGATCGAGTTGATTCTCGATACGGCGGAGGGGTTCAAGGAAGTGAGCGAGCGGCCGGTGAAGAAAGTGCCGGCCTTGCGCGGGCAGCTCATCATCAACCTTTTCATGGAGGCTTCGACGCGGACGCGGGTCTCGTTCGAGATCGCCGAGAAACGCCTTTCCGCCGATACGCTCAACTTCGCCGCTTCCGGCTCGTCGGTGGAAAAAGGGGAGACGCTCATCGACACGGCCGAGAACCTGGTGGCCATGCATCCGGAGATGATCGTCATTCGGCACAAGTATCCCGGCGCGCCGAAGATGCTGGCCGATCGCCTGCCGAATGTCTCGATCATCAACGCCGGCGACGGTTCGCACGAACATCCCACCCAGGCGCTCCTCGACGCCTTCACGATCCGCGAGCGCCTTGGCCAGCTTGCCGGCGTCAATGTCTCGATTATCGGCGACATCGCGCACTCGCGCGTGGTCCGGTCGAACATTCACCTGCTGACGAAGATGAAGGCGAACGTGACGGTTGCTGCGCCGCCGACGCTGCTGCCGGCCGAGATCGGAAAGATGGGTGTGCGCGTCGTCCACTCGCTCGACGAAGCCATCGCCGGCGCCGACGTCATCATGATGCTGCGCATCCAGCTCGAGCGGCAGGGGAAGCTGTCGTTTCCGTCGCTGCGCGAGTACTACAACACGTTCGGCCTGACGCCGGAGCGGCTCAAACGCGCCAGCAGCGAGGCGATCATCATGCATCCCGGCCCGATGAACCGCGGCGTGGAGATCGCCAGCGATGTCGCCGACGATCCCAAGCGGTCAGTGATCCTCGAGCAGGTGACGAATGGTGTGGCGGTGCGGATGGCGGTTTTGTATCTCCTCGGAGGTGCGCATGGCAACGGGTGAAAAAGCTTTTGATCCGCAGATGACGCAGATGAGCACAGATCTGCGTCCCTCTGCGTCATCTGCGGATAAAAAATGAACCTTCTGATTACCAACGGCCGCGTCATCGATCCGAGCCAGGAGCTTGATGCCAAGCTCGACGTCCTTATCGAAGACGGCCTGATCGCGCGCGTCGACAAACGGATCAAAGCAAACGTTGAGGTGTTCGATGCCGAGGGCCTCGTCGTCACTCCGGGACTGATCGACCTTCACACACATCTCCGCGAGCCGGGCCAGGAACACAAAGAGACCATCGCCACCGGCACTCGAGCAGCCGTCGCCGGCGGCTACACCGCCGTCTGCGCGATGGCGAACACGCTCCCTCCCAACGACGAGCGCGCGGTCACGGAGATGATCATCGCGGAGTCGCGGCGGAATGGTGCCTGCCGCGTCTATCCGATCGGCGCGGTCAGCAAAGGGTTGATGGGTGAGGCGCTGGCCGAGCTGGCCGACCTTCGCGCGGCGGGCTGCGTCGGCGTCAGCGACGACGGCCGGCCGGTCTGGAACGCGCAGTTGATGCGGCGCGCACTCGAGTACTGCACCATGCTCGGCATTCCGGTGATTGCACACGAGGAGGACGCCAATCTCTCCGACCACGGCGTGATGCACGAGGGCTACTTCTCAACACTACTTGGACTCGGCGGCATCCCCGCCGCCTCGGAAGAGACACTCGTCGCACGCGATGTGATCCTGGCGCGCGCGACCGGAGCGCACGTGCATATCGCGCATCTCTCGACCGCGGGCGGCGTCGACTCGGTTCGCCACGCGCGCGCGGCCGGCGTGCGCGTCACCTGCGAAGTCACCCCCCACCACCTCGCCCTCGGCGACGAGAACGTTCAGTCGTTCTCGACGAATCTGAAGATGAACCCGCCGCTGCGCTCAGCGGAACATCGTCAGGCCCTCATCGACGGCATTGCCGACCGCACTATCGACGCTATTGCCACCGATCATGCGCCCCATCACTTCGACGAAAAGAACGTCGAGTTCGATCTCGCGCCCTTCGGCATCATCGGTCTGGAGACCGCCTTTGCCGTCTGTTACGACACGCTTGTTCGTTCGGGCGTGATCGCTCTCGATCACCTGATCGATCTGATGTCGTGCGGTCCGGCGCGCATCTTCAATCTGCCGGGCGGCACGCTGCGCAACGGCGCGATAGGCGACGTGACGCTGCTCGACCTCGACGCGAAGTTCACGGTCCCCAACACCTTCCGATCGAAAGCATCGAACTCGCCGTTCGTGGGGAAAACCTTCCACGCGCGGCCGGTGGCCACCGTGGTGGGCGGAGCCGTTCGATTTGACGGGCGCGCGACCAAACCGGCGAAACGGAAAGGGAAGAAATGACTGCGCTCCAGCCGAAGAGGATCGTTATCGTCGACGATTCGCCCGCGTATTGCGATCTCTGGTCGAACTTCATGACCGAGCGCTACGCCGAGACCGCGCACGTGGAGACCTACTCGCACCCCTACGATGCGCTTCCGAAGATCGACGACAGCATCGACCTCCTCATCGTCGACCTGGAGATGCCTGGAATGGACGGCAAGAAGTTCGTCGACTACGCGCGGGCCAAAGGCGTTCCGGCGCGGCGGATCGTCGTCACCTCATCGCACTCCGCCGACGAGCTCCACCGGCGCTTCCGCATCGGCGAGACCATCGCGGTCATCAATAAGACCGAAGCAAAGCAGCAGGAAGCGTTTCTGATGATCCTCGACAGCGTGATGAGAAGGAAGAGTGAAGGGTGAGAGACGAAGGATGAAAGACAGTTTGGTAAGTTCATCCTTCATCCTTCCGCCTTCATCCTTATAATCACCCCGTGACGGTTCAAACGCCGGCGGCTCCCGCTTCGGAATCCGCTCCCGCCTACTCGCTGAACGATCTGCTGGTCTACATGGCCAAGCAGCAGGCGTCGGACCTTCATCTCAAGCCGATGCGGCCGCCGCTGCTGCGGATCCGCGGCAAGCTCGTGCCGGTCAAGAGCGACCCGCTCAAACCGGCTGATCTCGAGAAGATGCTGCTGCCGTTGCTGAATCGCGTGCAGAAGGAAAAGTTCGAGGCAACGCAGTCGGTCGACTTCGGCTACGGCGTGGCAGGCGTGGCGCGTTTCCGCGCGAACGTCTACATGCAGCGCGGTACGGTCGGCGCGGTTTTCCGGCGCATCCCCATCAACGTGATGGGCATCGACGCTCTGGAGCTGCCGGACGCCATTCGCGATCTCACGCAGATTCCGGACGGCCTCGTGCTTGTGACCGGTCCGACCGGCTCGGGCAAGTCGACCACGCTGGCCTCGATGATCGACCACATCAACGCCACGCGCACCGACCACGTGATCACGATCGAGGACCCGATCGAGTTCGTGCACGGCTCCAAGAAGTGCCTGATCAACCAGCGCGAAGTGCGCCTGCACACCGAGAGCTTCAAGCGCGCGCTGCGCGCTGCGCTGCGCGAGGACCCCG
>DATLVW010000484.1:0-4284 GCA_035577085.1 Thermoanaerobaculia bacterium | reverse complement strand
AAGGGGTACCTACGGGATGCTACGGGACGCGGGGGTGATCGACGCGGCTCTTGAACAGCAGCTCACGACAGAACGCACACGGAAGACGTTGATTGAGCGCGTCATGCTTGCATACCTTTGGAATGAGGAAGCGCTCGATTCCCCGAGGATTGCGCATCTCTTCGATCGAGGGCTCGTCGATGATCTGGAGGTCGCGAGCTGGTTTCTGTCGAGCGTGCGGGGTGGAGAGCTGACTCAATTACATATGGAGAAGATCATCGCCTTTTGGGACAAATGCGTAAGCTGGGCTGAGGCTCAAGTGGCTGTTCCCGAGAAACTCCTTTCATCGCTCGCCTCTCTGGCGTGGTCGCTCAGCAGCGCGGAGGGCAGGCAAGGAGAGTTACTCCTCGCTGTTGCGCCGTTCGCCGATATTGTCGGGCACGCAACGCACGAATTCCTCAAAGAGCTCCTGAGGCTCGCAGAAGTTAGCCCTGCTCAGATTGCGGCGGTGCTTGGCACGATGGTCGAGACATATAGCCGAACGTACGACTATGAAGGCGTTATGAAGGCGCTGATCACGCGATTGGCAGAACTTGGCCAGCGACCGGTCGCGCTGCAGTACTGCGAGCGGCTCAGGCACGTAGATGGAATACCCGAACTCTTCAAGGAGCTGCGCGACGCTGCTCCGTGAGAAGGCTCGTGCCCGTCTTCGCTTTGACCTCACGGCGCCACGGTGAGCTGATGTCGGGCCACTTTCCATTTCACGACCGAACCCTTTGTCTGCGTTCATCTCCGGATGTCCTTTCCTTCGCCGGAATAAACCCCATCGCCCTCTCCGCCAGCGCCGTTATCGTCAGCGACGGATTCACGCCTGGGTTGGCGGACATCGCGGCGCCGTCGATTACGTAGAGGCCGTCGTAGCCAAAGATGCGGTGATGGTCGTCGATCACGCCGTCGGCCGCGGTCGTGCCCATGCACGCGCCGCCGAGGATGTGGGCGGTGGTGGGGGTGCCGAGGATGGTTTCGCTGAGGAGGCTGCCGGCGAAGCCATCGATCTTCTGTTCCACCCGCCGCGCCAACTCCGTCGCCTCGGGGATCGCCGCGCTCGGCGCAGGTCCCTCGGCCAGCGCAGTCGTCAGGCCGAACGCGCCGAGGCGAAGACGGAGGTGGCCTTCCAGCGTGCGCATGTAGAGCAGGATCATCGTCCGCTTCGCCCAGTCGTCGACGAAATAGGCGCGCAGGAAGTGGATGGGGTGCCGCAGCATCGCCACGAGAACGCGGATCAATCGCACCGGCGCGCTTTCCCCCGGCACGTGCGGCGACATCAGCAACCGGAAGAAGCCGGAGCCTTTTCCGTAGCGCACCGGCTCGAGGTGGGAGTGCTCGTCGGTGTGGAGCACGCTGGTGATGGCGATGCCTTCGCTCAAGTCGCGGTCGGCGCGCGTGGTCACGCCGATCAACGATTCCGAGTTCGTGCGGACGAAGCCGCCCAGGCGATCGGAGAGGCGCGGCAATCCGTCCGCGCTGGCCTTCAGTTTCAGCAGGAGCGGCACGGTGCCGAGGACGCCGCCGGCGAAGATCACGTTGCGCGCGGTGAATGTGCGCCGCCGCTTGCCGAACCAGCCGGTGCCCGAGGTGGCATCGATCCGGTAGCCGCCCCCGGCAAGCTCCCTCACCCACGTCACTTCGGTGTCCGTCTCGATTCGCAGGCCGCGCTTCTCGGCCAGCCAGAGGTAGTTCTTGTCGAGCGTGTTCTTGGCGTTGTGCCGGCAACCGGTCATGCAAGCCCCGCACTGGATGCAGCCGGTGCGGTCGGGACCTTCGCCACCGAGGTACGGGTCGGGCACGGTCTTGCCGGGCTCGCCGAAATAGACGGCCACACGCGCGGGCACGATCTGATCCGGCCGGCCGATGTCTTTGGCGATGTCGCGAAGAACCTGATCCGAGTAGGTATCGCGCGGATACTGCATGGCCCCCAACATCCGCAGTGCGGTGGCGTAGTGCGGCTCCAGCTCCTTCTTCCAATCGGCCAGGTGACCCCACGACGGCAGCGTGAAGAACTCGTCCTTCGGAGTCGGCAATGTGTTGGCGTAAACGAGCGAGCCGCCACCGACTCCCACGCCGGAGAGCACCGTGACGTGGCGCAGAAAGGTCATCTTGAAGATGCCGCGAAAGCCCGCGGACGGCATCCACAACCACCTTCGCAGGTTCCAGTTCGACTTCGGGAAGTCCTCGGCACGGAAGCGCCGTCCCTTCTCCAGCATGACCACGCGGTAGCCCTTCTCCACCAGCCGCAATCCGGAGACGCTGCCGCCGAAGCCGGAGCCGATGATGACGTAGTCCCAATCCACGGGAAGAGCTTATCCGCAGATTACGCAGATGGACGCAGATTGGGAGATGGTCTTATCTGTGTACATCTGCGTCATCTGCGGATGAGAGGCTTTTCAGTCCCAGCGCCCGCGGCCCTTCGACAGCGCAAAGCGGCCGCTGCCGAGGACGGCGATGGCTACCGCGGTGAAGAAGTAGAACAACTGAAGCTCGCCACGGAGCGCTCCGGTCTGACGATCGAGCTCAAACGCCTTCATGCCGAGGACGAGGTAGATAGCCACCGTCATCTCGAATGCGATCACGAGCGCCGCGGGCCGCGTGAAGATTCCGACGATGAGCAGAATCGGCGCGACGACTTCTGCGAGGTACACGCCGTACGCGAGCCATACGGGCAGATGATGCGCCCCCAGCGGTCCGGCCATCCAGGCGACGCCGTGCCGCAGTTTCGAGATTCCGTGAAAGGCCATCAGGACAGCGACGGTCAGTCGGAGAATGAGCTTCCCTTTGTCGTCCATAAGGTTCTCCTAGGGGGTCGGGAGTGGGGAGTGGGGAGTCGGAGAAGAGAGGCCACGACTTTCTCCGACCCCCGACCCCGAAAACCGACGCCCGCAACACGTTCTCCAATCTGTAGATCTTCGATGAAAAAGGCAAGACTCCCGCTGAGCGTGTCACCCTTGCGTTGCACGCGGCGGGTTGGGGTGCTATCTAGACCGTCACCCATGGCCGACAGCGAGCCACCGCAATCGAGCATCGTTCTCTACCAGACCGAAGACGGCCGGACGCGCATCCAATGCCGGTTCGATCAGGAGACGATCTGGCTGACGCAGGCACTGCTGGCCGACCTTTTCCAGAAGGATGTGCGCACGATCAACGAGCACCTTGTGAACATCTTCGAGGAGGGCGAGCTGAGCCGGGAGGCAACTATCCGGAAATTCCGGATAGTTCGTTCTGAGGGCGCTCGCCAGGTCGCTCGCGAGGTCGAGCACTACAGCCTGCCCGCCATCCTTGCCGTCGGCTACCGCGTGCGCAGCCATCGCGGCACGCAGTTCCGGCAGTGGGCCACAGCGCGATTGAGCGAGTTCCTGGTGAAGGGTTTCGCCATGGACGACGAGCGTCTCCGGAACCCGCCGGGAAAGGGACAGCCGGATTACTTCGACGAGCTCCTCGAGCGCATCCGCGACATCCGCTCCTCGGAACGCCGCTTCTACCAGAAGGTGCTGGACATCTACGCGACCAGCGTCGACTACACGCCGAACACGGAGATGTCGCAGCAGTTCTTCGCCACCGTACAGAACAAGATGCACTGGGCCACGCACGGCCACACTGCCGCGGAGCTCATCCACCAGCGCGCCGACGCCACGCAGCCGTTGATGGGCCTCCGGACTACGCGTCCCGGCAAAATCATCCGCCGCGAAGATGTTTCGGTGGCGAAGAACTATCTCAGCGAAGAAGAACTGCAGACGCTGAACCGGATCGTGAGCCTCTACATCGAGTTTGCTGAGCTCCAGGCACTCGACCGCAAGCCGATGACGATGTGCAACTGGGTAGAGAAGCTGGATGAGTTCCTGAGGGTATCCGGGCGTGAGCTGCTCGATCACGCCGGACAGATTTCAGCGGAAACGGCCAGAGCGAAGGCCGAGCGCGAATACGAGCGTTACCGGGCGCTGGCCGATGCGCAACCGCGGTACGTGGACGTTGACTTCGAGCGGGCTGCGAAGAACCTTCAGAAATTGCCGCGCCCGAGGAAGTCCAAGTCATGATGTTCCAAAATGGAACTTCAAATTCTCGAGTACCATCCTCCCATTCACACAACTGGGAGGAAGGCCGTCATGAGTATTCCCCAGGAAGACTACGTCCTCCGTCTGCGCTGGACGGATCCAAGCGCGCTGACCAGCAACGTCCTCGACCTCCTCGCCGTGTCCAACGACGAGACCGTGGCTCTCGTGGCTTGGGAAGCAAGTTCCGATTTCAAGTTCG
>DATLVW010000483.1:0-10893 GCA_035577085.1 Thermoanaerobaculia bacterium | reverse complement strand
GGGGGTCGAAAATAGCGCCCGAGTCCGAGTTCTGGTTGAGCGGAACGCTCATTCTCCGACTCCCGACTCCCGACCAGCGACTCCCTGCGCAGCGATCTTCCGCAACGCGGCCAGCATCCGATCGACATCGCTGCGCTCCGTGCGTGGATTGATCATTGTCACGCGTAGCACGCGCTGCCCTTTAAGTAACGTCGACGTGATCCAGGCGTGGCCGGAGCGAATCAACGTTTCGCGCAGTGCCGCGTTCGTATCGTCATCGCTGCGATGCCGGAAACAGAAGATGTTGAATTCCGGAACGTGCATCGCTTCGAAGTCGTCGGATTCGATGACGCGGTCATAGAGATAGGCCGTCACATCGGTCACGTGATCCAGCGCGGACGCGAAGGGAGCGATACCGGATACCTGCAGCGTCAGCCACAGTTTCACGGCGTCGGCGCGCTTGGAACACTGAATCGTCACCTCACCAATGTTGTCGCTGGCGCGCTCGGCGTTGAAGAGATAGGGCGCGTCGGCTTCGAACGCGCGCCGCAGCCAGACGCCGTCGCGAACGAGAATCACCCCGAGCGAGAGCGGCATCCAGAGCATCTTGTGCGGATCCCAGGCGAGCGAGTCGGCGAGATCGAGTCCGTCGACGAGATGTCGGAGCCGCTCGCTGAGCAGCACGGATGCGCCATGCGCCGCGTCGACGTGCAGCCACGTGTCGTACTGGTCACGCAACGCCGCGATTGCGCGGAGATCGTCGAACGCGCCGGTGGCCGTCGAGCCGGAGGTCGCCACGATGGCCATGACGTTGCCCGTATCGTGCAGAACCGCGGCAACTGCGCCGAGGTCGAGCTGGTGACGGTCGTTCGTCGGGACTTTGATGACGTCTTCCGCGGCGATCCCCATGATCGAAGCCGCCCGCGCGATGGAGTAATGGGCATCAGCGGAGCAGAGAATGATGGGACGTAATGTTTTACGTAGGTCGGACTCTCCAGTCCGACTGCTTTCGTTTGTCGGACTGAGAGTCCGACCTACGTCACTCCGTGCTCCCGACTCCCGCGTCGAATTCCATCTCGCCCGCGCTGCCATCAACCCGGTGAGATTCGCCGCCGAGCCGCCGGAGACGGCTGTGCCGAGGGCGGTTGCGGGATAGCCGGCGCGGTCGGCCAACCAGCGGATGACTTCCTGTTCGATCACCGTTCCGATCGGACTCATTTCGAATACTGCGGTCGACTGATTCAGCGTCGAGATCACCAGGTCGGCGATGACCGCGGTAGGAAACGGCGGGCAGACCTGATGCCCCATGTAGGCCGGGTGATGCAGCTGGATGGCGTTCTCCATCAGCATGCGGACGAGCGGCATCGGCGCCGCGCCCCCTCGATCATCGATACGAACGCGCTCCCTCAGTTCCTCCGCACTCCTCCAATCGACGACCGGCCGCCGCGCGATGTCGCCGACGTGATCGAAGAGAGCGTCAACAGCGTCGTGCGCAAGAGCACGCATGGATGGATCGAAGAGCATGGCGGCGGATTGTATTCGCGGTTGCGCAGGTGCTGCGTTACTGGTTTGCGCAGATCAAAGAGCTGGATTCGCACGCCACCCATTTCTCACGCGAAGCCGCGAAGACGCGAAGGTTTAAGGTTTGCGATGCTTTCCTTCGCGACCTTCGCGGCTTCGCGTGAAAAAGTCCTTACGTCGCGCCCAGAAATTCGTCGTTAGCTCACGGACAGGCGTTGATCAGGGAGGGGTGCACGGGTATTCTGCGGCGCCGTGTCTACGGAATCATTCCTCATTCGCGTTGCCACTCGTGCCGACATCGAGAGCATTGCCGCGGTCATGCGCGAGTCGTTGCTGTCGCTCGGACGCAACGCTTACGATGAGCGCCAGATCGCCAGCGCATTGCTGTTCATTGCACGCCCGGACGAGCAGCTCATTGACGACGGAACGTATTTTGTCGCCATCGAGGATGAGGAGATCGTCGGCTGCGGAGGATGGAGCCGCCGGCGCAAGGTCTACAGCGGCAGCGCGGCCGTGGGCGACGAGTCCGCGCTGATCGATCCCGCCACGGAGCCGGCACGCATCCGGGCGATGTTCGTGCGGCCGGAGTGCGCGCGTCGTGGCATCGGCAGACGCATTCTTCAGCATTCGGAAGAGCGTGCGGCGGAGGAAGGCTTCCGAAACTTTCAACTCGTCGCGATGCACAGCGCAGGGGGAATCTATGAGGCCGCCGGATATCGATCGATCAGCGAGTCGCCGGTAACGCTCGAAGATGGCGTGGTGCTCGACTGTACGTTGATGGAGAAGAGGCTCTGAACCTTTGACCACAGAGACACAGAGGTCACAGAGTTACTGCCTTTCTCTGTGACCTCTGTGTCTCTGTGGTTCCTAATCGATTCGCCAGATCGCATTCGCCGCGCCGAATGCGGCCACGTGCTTGGCCAGCGCAGTGTTCATGACGTTGGAGTTTGCGAGCAGCTCTTCGTCATCGGGCGTCGCGGGCGAGAGCGGCAGACCGAGCGCGCGCGTCACGCTCTCCACGGTACGGTCGTGCAGCGCGATGATCGCCGGCGTGACCGGCTTCGCGGTATCGACCTCGTGTGTGGCGGGCAGCGCTTCGCCGCGAAGGATGAATACGCGAAACGACTTCGCGCGCAGCCATTCGATGGCCGCGAGGAGCGTGATGACGTGCCAGTTGCGGTGGCGGCGGTAGACCTTCGCGATCTCGCGGTTGCGCGGGCCGAGGGGCTTGTAGACGTTCGGCTGAATCTCCCACAACAGCGCGATTTGCTGTCGCGCATCCGTCGTTCCGCTCGTTGCTCCCGCCGATCCGGGAAGCGTGTGTTGCCGCCCCAACGCCTGACCGAGCGCGACGGCATCCTCCAGAACCGCGGGGATCACATCGAAGGAGATGGTCTCGCTTCGGCCACCGAAATGAGCATTGCGCCCCTGCACCACGATCCCGTCCGGAACCGGCTGGCGGTCGAGCATCCCGGCAGCGTTCGCCGGCACGCCGCCAAGGGGGATGGCCACGCCCGCGGCACGTCCCTCGAGCAGGCGAGGGCGGTAGAAACTCGGCGTAGGCTTCCCTTCGATCCACTTCGGATGATTGCGGATCATATAACGCTCCACCAGCCGGCGACGGATCGTCGCGCAATCTTCGGGCTGGAGCATCGTCGGATCGGCGACCGATTCGGCGATGTCGCCGAAGACCTCCAGCACTTCATCCCCCATCGAGATGAAGAGGTCGAACAACGCCGCCTTCGTCTCCGCGCGGATGCCGAAGGATTCGAAGATTCGCTCGATGTGCTCAGGGAAGGGCATCTCTCTTTTCAGCCGCGGTAGAAAAGAACGTTACACGCCAGAGCGATCCATCCCGCGGCGAGCAACGACTGCGCGGCGACGCGCCAACGGGGCGACGCAAGCGCGATGATGCCGCCGAGGATGGTGAATTCGACGGCGACGCGAGGAATGCCCAGTCCTCCCACCAGAACTCCGTGCCGAGCAGGAAGACGAGAGCGGCGTAAAGCAGCCAGGAAGCCTTGATCGCGTTTGGCGCGAGCGATGAGCGGAGTGCGAGCAAGGCGATGATGCCGAAAACGACTACCGCTGCCATCTCGATCAGAACGACCCTGCCTGCGGCGCCCGTCGATGCCGCCTCTCGCGCACGCACGAGAAAACCGCGGAAGGGCAGCATGAAGTGCTCGCCAGTGACGAACGTCATCGGCAAGTGCCACAAGCGAAAGAGAAGCACCTTCCAGCCAAAGTGCACGGAGAATGGGACGAGCAGCACGAAGTTCATACGACGCCGCGGCATCGTCGCGATCGCCGCCACGAGCGCGCCGAGTGCGAACAGCAGGCTCGTCTCCTTCGTCAGCGCTGCGAGCGCGAGAACGCACGCGGCGAGCACGAGCCGCTGCCGCATCAGTAGTACAAGTGCGATCATCATCAACAACACTTCCAGCGGTTCGACCAGATCGCGCGAAACCGAGAGGAGAAAGCCGGGATAGAGCGCAAGCGCCAGGCAGCTCCAGGCCGGCACGCGCAGCTCGCGCGTCGTGATCACCGCTGCCGCTCCGATTCCGGCCAGCGACAACAGGTTGACGAAGATCATCATCCACGGCACCGCCGCGCGATTACCGAGCGTGAGCATCCAGACGAGGAACGGATAGCCGATTCGTTGCAGCCGATAAACGGGATAGTCGAAATGGACTCCCGCGGCGACGGGCTGCCGCGAGAACGGATCGCAGGCGATGCGGTAGTAGAACTGGCCGTCGTAGCCGGAGGAGTTTGGCGCAACGAGCAAGCCGGGCGCCGTCCGATCAGTGAACTCGTCGCCGGCGGTCACGAAGATCGTCGGGTTGAAATCGTGGCGGCGGAGTTGGACGAAGACGAAGGTGCCGTAGAGGAGGAAGGCTGCGAGAGCGACGGCTGCGGCGCTCCTTCGGACGTCTGTAGCCGTGTTCACTGGGGTATTGTCGGGCAATCCCCCCTTGTACGGCTTCGCCACCTTCTCCCCCCGAAAAGCACGGGGGGAGAAGGCGCTCGATGGTCAGGGGGTGGCGATGATTCCAGAGAACCGGGCCTATGCCGCCAGACGTTGACGTGCCTGATCCAGCAGGCGCCGCACGTCGGCCACGCTGGTGATGTCCGCCAAGCCGTTGCGGATGTCTTTGCCGTGCGCGATTCCTTTTGAGAACCAGCCGATCACGGTGCGCGCTTTGTGCAGCTTCCAATTGATGATCTGCGGCGCGTCCTCGATCTTGGCGAGGTAGCGGTGCATCGCGTCGATGCGGCGATCCACTTCGTCCTTGTCGGTGGGAACGCCGAGGATGAGGGCCTGGATGTCGCGGAAGATGAACGGATTGTGCAACGCCGCGCGGCCGATCATCACGCCGTCGACGCCCGTCGTCTCGAACATGCGGATGGCATCCGCCGCCGTCTTGACGTCGCCGTTGCCGAAGACCGGGATCCCCAATTCGCTCTTGACGCGGGCGATGTAATCCCAATCGCTCGCACCTGTGTACGCCTCATTGCGCGTCCGGCCGTGAACCGCGATCGAAGACACGCCGATCTCTTCGAAGCGCTGCAGCAGCGGCAGAACGTCGTCGCTCTCCCACCCTTTGCGCACTTTCACCGTGACCGGAATCTTGACGCGCTTCTTGATCTTCTCGACGACGCGCGCGGCGCGGTCGAAATCCTTCAACAGCGCGGAGCCGGCGCCGCTGTTGACGACCTTTCGCACGGGACAGCCCATGTTCACATCGACGATATCGACGCCCTCGGCTTCGACGATCGCAGCAGCATCATCCATCCGATCAGGATCGCCGCCGTAGATCTGGATGGCTACCGGCCGTTCCTTCTCGTCGAACTTGAGCATCGCCTTCGTCCGTACGTTGTCGCGCGTCAGCCCCTCGGCGGAGATGAACTCGGAGACGACCAGTCCCGCTCCGCCAAGCTCCTTCACCAGCGAGCGATAGTACGTATCCGTCACCTCGGCCATCGGGGCCAGCGCAAGCGGCGGATCGATCAGGACTCCGCCAATGTGAAACGGCTTGTTCAGGGACGTCATCAGAATGCTTTGCAACGCGCCGGACCGGAAGCCTCTTCCACCTCCCGGTGCTACGATGCTGCCGATCCCACACCAACGAACAAAACGAATGGAGGCTTTTCATGCGCCCGAAAATGATGTCTCTGCTACTTTCGCTCACGCTTCTCGTACCGGCTTTCGCCTTCGCCGCGTCGCTCGCCGACGTCAGCCTTGACGATAAAGTCGTCGTCAACGGCCAGACGCTCTCGCTCAACGGCATCGGGCTGCGCAAGAAGTTCTTCATCAAGGTCTACGTCGGAGGCCTCTACCTCACGGCGAAATCGTCCAATCCAGCCACCATTCTGGCCGCCGACTCACCGCGCCGCATGGTGATGCACTTCCTCTATGGCGTCAGCAAAGACCAGATGTGCGATGCGTGGAGCGAAGGCCTCGAAGCGAACACGCCGAATGCGTCCGCCGAAGTGAAGAACGCGTTCAAAACGCTGTGCTCGTGGATGGAACCAATCCCGAAAGGCAACCGCCTCGTCCTCACGTACGTGCCCGGCACTGGCACGACGGTCGAAGTCAACGGCAAGGCAAAGGGCACGCTGCCCGGTAAAGCAACCGCCGACGCGATCGTGTCGACCTGGATCGGCCCGAAGCCCGCAATGGGCGACGACTTCAAGAACGCGATCTTAGGGAAGCCGTGAATCTCCTCGGCTAACTAAGTAAACTAGCGCTAACCTCAAATCGAGCGCCTTCTCCCCCACGCTTTTCAGTGGGGGAGAAGGTGCCGAAGGCGGATGAGGGGGCGCATGAATCTGGCGCGTCGCCGGCAATCAGGCAGCGCTGAGAAATGAAGCAAACCGCCAGCGAGCCGCTGGCGATACAGCCACCGAGCCGGTGGCGCTACGTTCGTACGGCGCTACGCCTTCTTCTTGCACACGAAGAACAGCTTCACCGTTCTCCCCTCGAACCAGGGATCGAACTCGTGCTCTTCTACCGGCTCTAATCCACCCGCGGCCAGTGCGGCGATGATCTCGTCGCGCTCGTAGCAACGCTGCGTATGGCGCTCGCGGATGACGACGCGCTCGCCGCGGACGATCGCCCAGCCAGTGACGAGCGCACGGCCGAGCTTCTCGCGGCTGCGATAGGTCGTGGCGATCTCGAGATGAAAGTCCGGTCCTTCGTCGACGAACGGCTCCTTCATACCCCAGACCTCGGGATAGATCTCCGGGTGGTTCATGTCGAAGAGGAATTGCGATCGGTCGTCCATCACCCGCGCGATCTCCCCAAACGCCAGCGCGAGATCAGATGGCTCCAGCAGATGATTGAGCGAATCGTAAAGGCAAGTGATTCGCGAGAACGCCCCGCGCAGCGGCAGCGCCCGCGTGTCGCCAGCGATCAGGCGCGCGGCGCGGCTGCGAGCCACTCGCAGCATGACGGTGGAGAGGTCGACGCCAGCCGACACGAATCCGCGGCTCTCAAAAAACGGGATCGCCAGCCCGGTGCCGCAGGCGACATCAAGATGCGTCTTCCCCGCGGCCGGATAACGCTGCAGCACCTCGGCGAGCAGCCGACGTACCGCGCGAAAGTATCTCTGACCAAGCGCCTGATCGTACGCGTAAGCGAACGCACCGTAAGATTCGGCGGCGGTCACTTCCCAGCCCGGCCCGCGACTGCCCGCATCTCCCGCTCGATCATCGAGTTCGTCGGATCGAGAGCCAGCGCCGCGCGGTATGCAGGCAATGCCTCGTCGAACCGCCTGGCGATGGCGAGGTACCGCGCCGCCATCAGGTACGGCGTCCGATATGCGGGCGCGATCTCCGTGGGAACGACGTCGTCATCCTCATATTCGATCGTGCCGTCGGACACGCCACGGGTCTGCAGTGGCCTGAACGTCACATCGGAACGCAATTTGTGTCCGGGCAGCAATTCGATGAGCAGACCGCGCGGAACGATGTCCCACTTGTCGTAGATGCGCTTGCGCAGATTCGCATCGCGCGGATTGTTTGTGGCGGCGATCTCGCCTGTAACGTAGACCGGCCCTCGGCGAAGATGCTGCTCGATGAGCGAGATCACCGCATCGTCGAGGCGGCGGTTGAACAGCTCGTCGTCGAGGTGGGCCCGGTCGTTGTTGAACTGCGGGGTCATCGCCGCGAGCGCATCGAGCTCACGGCGCGAATCGGCGGCGACCACCGGATAGCGGCGCGTCATCTGACGAAAGTACCAGGGGCGCAGCAGGAATCCGGCGTGGATGACGGCCACGTCCGGCCGCGCATGCTCGACGTCCATGGCGTAGAGCATCGGCGAATAAAGCTGCCAGTCGCCGGTGATCATAAGCGCGTTCGGTCCCATCGAATGCAACGCGTTGTCCGCGTAATCGTGCGACACCCAGTAACGGCTGCGGTCACGAATCGAATACGTCGCGAGCAGCGAAATCAGCGGGAGGATCAGCATCCCGAGCGCTGCAATGCGCCGCGCACGTTCGCTCTGCAGCAACTCGACGATGGACGATGCGGCAAACGCAAACGCAAACAGCAGCGCGATGAACGTCGGGATGGCGTACGCGGGCGTGTCGTTCGTAATCGGGTAGATCGCAAACCACGCTGCGTTGCCGGTGATGCCGAGAACGACGTACCAGAAGATCGTTCGCTGCCGGAACCACAGCAGCGCTACGCCGCCGAGGGCGATGATCAACACCAACGGCACCCAGGGAGGTCCGAGCTCGCGTCCGACGATTCCGAAGTAGCGGCCCAGCTGCGCGCTATTCTGCTCTTCCGACGTATTGATGTAGCCGCGGTATTGCTTTCCGGTCACGTGATCCCAGACCGCGGAAACGGTGGTTGGATCTCCCCAGTTCATCACCGGCTTTCGCGATGCCGCAATCGGCAGGTAGATGTAGACGAGCAATCCGGCCGCGAGGAGCACCGCCGCGACGATCACGGTCCGTGACCGCCAGAACCAGCCGCCGGCGGTGCGCGTGATCAGCACGGCAATCGCGATCGCGCCCGTACCGATCGTGACGTGATGTACGCACAGACCGAGTCCGAAGAGAAGCGCCGCGGCGTAGAGCCAGCGCTTGTTCAGCGTCCGCGCCCATCGCAACATCCCCCATGCGACTCCCGCCATCAGCGCGCTGTTGACGGCGTAGACCTCGGTGACGGTCGCGAATTGCCAGAGCGTCCGCGAAACCGCAAACAGCAGCCCCGTCGTCAGCATGATCAGCGCGACGAGACCCATCGACAGCGGCCCCCGGACTTGTGCTGCCACGATCGCCGGAGCCGCCGTTCGTTGTCCGCGATCAAGCCGCTGCCGTTTCTTTGACCGCTTCTCTTCGGCTGCCGCCTTCGCCACGCGCACATCGCGCGGCATCATCAGGATCTCGCCCGCAGCGAGCGATACCAGCGCGCACGCCACCGCGGCGAAAAACGCCGTCCCGATGTTCGTCCGCACCGCGATCGAACCGAACGGTAACCATGTGAAGAGATGCGTGAGGATCAGGAAAAATGGGAAGCCGGGCGGATGTGCGTTGCCAAGGCTCCAGACTGCAGTCGTCAGCTCGCCGCTGTCCGTCGGCCCGACGGAAGGCGCGAGTGTTTTCAGATAGAGCGCGAACGAGGCGATGAAAACGACGACCGCGGACAGCCAGCGCAGGTCCGCCCTCCGACCCTCGATACCCGTCGTCACTCCGACCAACGGTAGAACCCCTCGCCCGTCTTCTTGCCGAGCTTACCGTCGGCGACCATCCGCCGCAGCAGTTCAGGGGGATCGAAGCGCAGACCAAGCGTGGAGCAGAGGTACTCCGCGATGCCGAGGCGCACGTCGAGACCGACGAGATCGGTGAGCCGCAATGGACCCATCGGATGGTTGTAGCCGAGCTCCATCGCCTTATCGATGTCTTCCGCCGAGGCAACGCCGTCCTCCAGCATGCGGATCGCTTCGAGACCGATGGCGACGCCGAGACGTGAGGTCGCGAAGCCGGGCGAATCGCGGACGACGATCGCCGTCTTCCCCATCCTCTCCGCCACCGCGGTCACCTGCTCCACTGTCTCATCCGACGTCCGCTCGCCGCGCACGACCTCGATCAGCTTCATCACGTGCGGCGGATTGAAAAAATGCAGCCCTACGAATCGATCGCGGCGCTCCACCGATTGCGCTAGAAGCGAAATCGAGATCGACGATGTGTTCGAGGCGATGATCGTCTCGTCCGCGCAGAAAAGATCCGCCTGCGCGAAAAGGTTCTTCTTCAGATCGATATCCTCGGGGGTCGCCTCGATGATCAGATCGGCGGCATGCACCGCGGGCTCGAGGTCGGGAGCGAGATGAAGGCGGCGGCTCGCCGCGCCGGCAGCGTCGCTGGTCACCTTCCCGCGCTCGATCCCCTTTTGAAGAATCGATTCGATCGACGCTTTCGCAGCATCGAGCGCGGCGGCATCCGCATCGTGAATGACGGTCTCGTAACCGGCGACCGCCGCGAGATACGCGATCCCCCGCCCCATCGTGCCGGTGCCGATGACTGCGATCTGCCGGATCGTATTCGGCGTCATGGCCGCGGAGTCTACACCGCGCGCATGGCCAGCTTCAGGATCTCGCGATGCGTGAAGTAGTTCACGGCGGGATCGTCGAGGTGGAAGCTGTAGGTGAACTTCTCGTCGGTATCGGCCACAAACGTAAAGCGGAAGTAGCGGTTCTCCGCACCGCCGAACTCTTTGACGCTCGCGGAGTAGCCGTCATCGGGCTCAACCTTGATGACGCGGTAGAGGCGGTGCGCGCTGATCGGAAGATCGTCGGGCGGATAGTGGATGAACTGAATCGCGTAGATCTGCTTCGGATCGATCTCGCGCTCCGGGTAACCACCCTCGTCCCCTTCTTCTCCCTCGCCCGTGAACCACGTCTCTTCCTCTTTGAAGAGCACGAGGTTGGCCGAGCTCTCGGTCATCGGCGAGACGCCCTGATCGAGGTGAATATGCTGCTCCGGATCGCCGGAATCGCGAAGCTGCGTGAGAAGGTCGATCATGTACTGCAGGCCTTCGCGCGTACCGGTGAAGGCAACTTCCTCGTCTTCGTCCGAGATCCAGACGTCGAGCCAGGCATTCTTCGGGAGCTTCACCCGGCTTTCGAGCGTGTCGAAATTCACTGCTGCGAACCCGAGGCGCTTGGCAGCCGCGGTGAGGAAATCGTTGCAGTGAGGATCCTCGACCAGATGCGTCCGCGCGTAGTCGATCGCCGCCTCGTACGCGCGTTTGCGTCCGAAATCATGCGTTAGATCGAAGGGGATGATGATTTGGTCGAGGAGCTGGTTGTATCGCTCGACAGGTCGTGACATAGGCGTTAGGTCACCCTGACAACGCCTTGAAATCTATCATATTTCCTTGGGGGGT
>DATLVW010000482.1:0-5321 GCA_035577085.1 Thermoanaerobaculia bacterium | reverse complement strand
GATGAGCCGGACGTCGTCCTGGTCCGTGTCGAATTCGTGGGAGAGGGGAGACGGCTCCGCTACGACATCATCGACCGCTACGACGAAGCGACCGGCCTTTCCGCAATGATGCGCACGACCGCGTTCCCCGCGTCGATCGTTGCCCTGATGATGGCCCGCGGCCAGACAACGCAAAAAGGCGCCCTCCCGCAGGAGCGCTGCATCCCGCCGGAGCTGTTCATGCAGGAACTGGCGAGAAGGAAGATCGTTGTGCATATGTCGTGAGAGCACAGACAAGAGTGTCTGTGCCACATAGTGCTTTCCATGAGGCAAGTACTTGTGAAACGGGCTTGATGTGGCACAGACACTCCTGTCTGTGCTTCTCCGGGAGATAATGTCCCCATGCATCTGATCCTGCGCTGGGCACTGAACACGCTCGCTCTCTTCGTCGTCGTCACGGTCGTGCCGGGGTTTCACTACCGATCGATCGTCTCGCTCGCCATCGCCGCCCTGATCCTCGGCTTGCTCAACGCTATCGTCCGGCCCATCCTCGTCTTTCTCACCCTTCCGCTGACGATCGTCACGCTCGGACTCTTTCTCATCGTCCTCAACGCGGTCATGCTCGAGCTGACGGCGTGGCTTTCCCCCGGATTCCGCATCGACGACTTCGTGGCCGCCCTCATCGGCGCCATCGTGCTGGCCATCATCTCGTGGGTCACGAATCAGATCGGCCGCAAGCCGGAGAAGGAGCGCTGAGTTCAGGCGAGCTGACACGCGGAAGCCAATCCCGTACACTAGGGCCATCGCCGATTCGAAAAGGGAGCTTTGCTTTGAACATCATCAAGAACCGCGTTGACGACGTGACAGTGCTCGACATCCAGGGCGTGATCAAGCTGGGGGAGAGCGCGCGCGAGTTCTCGAGCTACCTCGAGAAGGTCCTCAACGATGAGACCGGCCCGGTGATGATCAACTTCGAAGCGATCAACTACATGGACTCGACCGGTCTCGGCGAGCTGATCGGCTACCTGCAGAAGTTCGAAGACCGCCAGCGCAAGATGGCGCTGGTCAAACCGTCGCACCGCATCCTGGCGCTCCTCAAGATCACCAAGCTCGACACCGTCTTCAAGATCTTCGACTCCCGGGAGACGGCGATGGAGTACCTCACGGATACCGCGGCGTAGGATTGGCAAGAGGCGCGAGGGGCAGCCGGTTTGCCTACGATCAGCAGGTTTCTAGGGATTGTGATCTCAATGTTCTGGAACGATCACGCACCGCCGCACTTCCACGCGCGCTACGGAGAGTACGAGATCACCGTTGAGATTGAATCAGGCGTTGTCGAAGGAAAGTTTCCCCCTCGCTCCCTGAACCACGTCATCGAGTGGCATCGGGCGAATCGCGGGGAATTACTGCTTGCCTGGGAACAGTGCCGGCGAGGGGAAGCACCTCGGCCTATCGCGCCGTTGGAGTAAATCGAGGACCCAATGATCATCCATCTAACCAGCGCTACGTATCTTCGTGATGGTCAGTTCGAGCTGGCATTCAACGATGGCCGCAATGGTGTCGCCGACTTGAGTGGGATGCTTGAAGGGCCGATATTCGAACCGCTACGCGATCCCGAGTTCCTCGCGCGTGGCACCTTGGACCCCGAGACTCGCACACTTAGTTGGCCGAACGGTGCGGATGTCGCTCCCGAATTCCTCTACTTCCTCGCATTCCGCGACGATCACGATCTGTCCGGCTTGTTTCAGGAGTGGGGCTATCTTCGAGAACAAACCGTGGCTTCACGATAGAGTAAGGAGCGCATCGCGAGCCTCGCCAATCTCCCCGATCCCCCCGCCCTTGCCCGGCACCACCTTTGCGACTAGCATTCACCGCCGTTCATGACCCACACACTCCTTCCCGTCCTGATCATGATGCTCATCGCCGTCGTCGTCGGCGTCGTGATGCTCGCGCTGGCCTGGTTCGTCGGCGGGCACGCCCGTACCGCTTCCAAGCAGGAGCCATACGAGAGCGGGGTGCCGTCGCTCGATGAGAACCGGAAGCGAGTCAACGTTCGCTTCTACCAGATCGCCATGTTGTTCATCCTCTTCGACATCGAGGCGGCGTTCCTCTACCCGTGGGCCGTCATCTACCGCGAGGCATCCACCGGCGCACAGGGCATGTTCCTCTTCGGCGAGATGCTCGTTTTCATCGTCCTCCTCGCTGTCGGCTACGTTTACGTCTGGAAAAAGAAAGCATTCGATTTTTAGCCATGGCTGATCTCCATCCCGATAATCCCTACGCTCCCGATCGCTTTCCCGATCGGAACAAGCCCGTCGAGTTTCCACCCGAGGCGAAGAAGAAATTCGATTACATCCTGACGAGATATCCGACGAAAGAAGCGGCGCTGTTGCCGACACTGCATCTCGTCCAGGAAGTGTGGGGCTGGATCTCCCCCGAGGCCGTGTTGTACGTGGGAGAGTTGCTGGATCTCTCGCCTGCGACGGTGTTCGGCGTCGTCTCGTTCTACAACATGTACAACCAGAAGCCTGTGGGCAAATACCACCTGCAGGTCTGCACGAATCTGAGCTGCATGGTCCGCCGCGCCTACGACATTTACGACCATCTTTGCGACAAGCTCGATGTTCAACCGGGCGCTACGACCAAAGACGGCCAGTACACCGTCGTCGAAGTGGAATGCCTCGGCTCCTGTGGCACCGCGCCGGTCGTACAAGTCAATAACGAGTACCACGAGAACATGGACGTCACGAAGATGGACGCGCTGCTGGCGGAGTTGAAGTAGTAATGGATCAGATCAAAGTCCTACTCGCCAACATCGACAAGCCGAATTCGACGTCGATCGACGTCTATCTCGATGGCGGCGGCTACAAGGCCGTCGAAAAAGCGCTCAAGATGACGCGCGATGAGGTGACGCAACTCGTCAAAGACTCCGAGATGCGCGGCAGGGGAGGCGCGGGCTTCCCCACCGGCATGAAGTGGAGTTTCGTTCCCAAGAACGCGCCCAAGCCCACTTGGCTGCTCTGCAATGCCGACGAATCCGAGCCCGGCACCTTCAAAGACCGCGTCATCATGGAAAAGGATCCGCACCTTCTCATCGAAGGGATGATCATTTCCGCGTACGCCATTGGCTCCAATCCGATGGCGTACATCTACATCCGCGGCGAGTTCTATTACGGAGCCACGGTCCTCGACAAAGCTCTCGACGAAGCCCGCGCCAAAGGCTACCTTGGCAAGAACATTCTCGGCAGCGGCTTCGACTTCGACATCACCGTCGCAAGAGGCGCCGGCGCCTACATCTGCGGCGAAGAGACCGGCCTCATTGAGTCGGTCGAAGGCCACCGCGGCCAGCCGCGCGTCAAGCCACCGTTTCCTGCCGTCGTCGGCGTCTTCGGCGGACCGACCGTCGTCAATAACGTCGAAACGCTGGCCTGCGTGCCTCTCATCATCAACAACGGCGCGGAGTGGTTCAAATCATTCGGCACGCCCAAGAACACCGGCCCGAAGCTCTATTGCGTGTCGGGCTCTGTGAGAAAACCGGGCGTCTATGAGTTCCCGATGGGCATCAACCTCAAAGAGCTCATCTACGACCACTGTGGCGGAATCCTCGGCGACCGCAAGCTGAAAGCCGTCATCCCCGGCGGCGCCTCGGCACCCATGCTCAAGCCCGACGAGATCGATCTCCCGCTCAACTTCGACGCGGTCCAGAAAGCCGGCTCCATGCTCGGCTCCGCCGGCATCATCGTCCTCGACGACTCCGTCTGCATCGTGGACGCCGTCTGGCGCCTCGCCAAATTCTTCGCCCACGAAAGCTGCGGTCAATGCACCCCCTGCCGCGAAGGCACCAACTGGCTCGAATCTGTCCTCGACCGCATCGAACGCGGCGAAGGCCGCCCCCAGGACGCCGACCTCCTCCTGTCGATGTCCGACAATATCGGCGGCAAATCCCTCTGCGCCCTCGGCGACGCCGCCATCGGCCCGGTCATCTCGTCCGTCAAGAAGTTCCGTGACGAGTTTATGTACCACATCGAGCACAAGAGCTGCCTCCCCGAAACGGTGCGGTATCGCAGGCTGGATCGCGCGGTCGCGGCGCATTAGAGTGCATCTCGCCCGATGGCCAGGGCAAACATGAACCACAGAGACACTGAGGACACGGAGTTGAACCGTTCTCTGTGATCTCTGTGTCTCTGTGGTGAGAGACTTCGCCAGTCCGACGGTCTAGAATTTGTGGCGTGGCGCACTCTCAGCCGAGGTTTGAGAAATGAAGGTCGCGTTCGGGATGAAGGCACACTCCGGATGGGCCGCGCTCGTCGTCCTCGGCATCAGCGACGGCGAATTCGCGGTTGTCGACCGGCGCCGCGTCGAGCTCGTTGAAGAGGAGTGGGCAAAACAACCGTATCACGCTGCTGAAGAGATGAAGGGCGCCGAGGCGCCCGATCTGGTCGGCCGAGGGATCGAGGCTGCGCGGCGGATTGCGGTCCGGGAGATGAGGGCCGCGGTGAAGCGAGAGAAGGAACGGAAGAACGAGGTAGTCGCTTGCGCCGTGCTGACCGGGAACCCGATGCCCGATTGGAGTGTCGAGGAGATCCTGTCGGTGCATTTCCGCATGCACAAGGCCGAGGGAGTGCTTTTCCGTGACGTGCTGGCTCGCGCCGCGGAATCCTGCGCGCTGAAGCTGGTCGCGATCCCTGAGAAGCAACTGATGAAGCACGCCGAGAAGGCGCTCGGCCTCGCGGCGAGTACTCTCGTCAGCAACGTTGCGGCGCTCGGGAAGATCGTCGGGCCGCCGTGGGGGAAGGATCAGAAGGATGCGGCGCTGGCGGCGATGGTTGCGCTGCGGGAGATCTGAATTGCGATGAGCGATAGAACGTCGACAGCTAGCTCCAAAACCGACTGGAATAAGGTCGCAGCACTCTCCGATGCCGAGATCGACACGTCCGATGTTCCGTCGCTCGACGACACGTTCTTCGCTCGGGCAAGCGTGCGTATGCCGAGGCGACCCTCGGAAAACGAACGCGTTGACCTACCGCGGCAGGGAAAGTGAGTTACGCAAGATGGTGGCACAGGACCTCAAATGAAAAGGATCTATTCGAAGAGCTTGTCGAGAGCATCAAAGATGCAGGCAGGATCCACCGAGGAGAAATGAAAGCGTCGCGCGAGTTCGTCTTGATCCGAAAATCTTCCACTGACCTCGAGATCATCAATAACCACGCGGCGGAGCTCAACGCGGAGGCAGAGGACGTTCTTTCCTATCAGGTCATTCCTTGACAAGCTGTCACCTGATATCCACGCCTTGTGAACATTAGAAGATGGACGTCGACCTGCGGCGTCGTAGAAAGGCAGCG
>DATLVW010000481.1:0-4938 GCA_035577085.1 Thermoanaerobaculia bacterium | reverse complement strand
CCGGACGCTTCTTCACGCCGCCGACGCCGAGGATGGCGACTTGCGGCTGGTTGATGATGGGCGTTCCGAAGAGGCCGCCGTAAATGCCGGGATTCGTGATCGTGAACGTGCCGCCCTGAACATCGTCGGGCGAGAGCTTCTTCGTGCGGGCACGCTCGCCGAGGTCGTTGATTGACTTGGAAAGGCCGAGGATGTTTTTCTCGTCGGCGTTCTTGACGACGGGGACGATCAGTCCCCATTCGAGAGCGACGGCGATTCCGATGTTGAGATCGCGGTGGTATGTGACCGACGACTCATCCATCGATGCATTGATGATGGGGAACTCGCGGAGACCTTGAACGACGGCCTGGATCACGAACGGCAGGAACGTGAGTTTCGCGCCGCGCTCGGCGTAGGCGTCCTTGTGGCGGCGGCGGAGCTTGTCGATGTTGGTGAAGTCAACTTCGAAGACGGTCGTCACGTGCGCCGAGGTCTGCTTCGAGAGGACCATGTGCTGGGCGATCTTCTTGCGCATCATCGAGAGGGGCTCGATGCGATCGCCTTCGCCGGGTACGAAGGTCATGGCGGGGCGCGTTGCGGCGGCGACTGTGCTCTCTGCGGGTGCTGGTCGAATTCCCGCGCCGCCCTCGGCAAGTGCGGGTGCTGCCTCTGCCGCTGCGCCTGGTTGCTGGAGGTAGTCGAGGATGTCGTTCTTCGTCACGCGGCCGGAGACGCCGGAACCCTGCAGTCGCGAGATGTCGACGTTGTTCTCCTCGGCGATCTTGCGGACGAGCGGGGAGGATTTCGTGCGGCGGCGCTCGTCGAGTGAGGTGATGTTTTCTTCTCTGGGTTGCGGGGTTGCTACGTTGCTCGGTTGCTCAGTTGGTTTTGGTGCGGGTGGCGCTTGTGGCGCAGGAGCGGCCGGTTTCGGGGATGGGGCTGGTGCTTGCGCTTGTGCTGGCGGAGCCGACGCTGGTGGCGCGGTTGCAGGCGGAGCAGAAGCTGGTGCCGGCGCAGTTGCAGTTGGAGCAGGTTGTGCGGGTGCCGCGGCTGGTTGTGCAGGTGCGCTCGCGCCGGCTGCTTCACCTTCGCCGGCGATGCGCGCGACGACGGTGTTAACGCCGACGGTCTGGCCTTCCTGGGCGATGATCTCGGTCAAAGTTCCTGACGCAGGAGCTGGAATCTCGGCGTCGACCTTGTCGGTCGAGATCTCGAGGAGCGGCTCATCGCGCTCGACTTTGTCGCCCGGCTTCTTGAGCCACTTGACGACAGTTCCTTCGGCGATTGACTCGCCCATCTGCGGCATGACGACATCGATTGGCATGGGTATCTCCTGGCGGGAATCGTTTTAATGCAAGTGTCAGTACCGCAGCAACTCCCGCGCCGCGGCGAGAACGCGGGCCTTGTCGGGAAGAGCAGCGGCTTCGAGAGGCGGTGAATAGGGCGTAGGTACGTCGAGCGCGGCCACCCGTTTGACCGGCGCATCGAGGTAATCGAACGCTTTCTCGGCGATGCGCGCGGCAAACTCGGCGCCCGCGCCACCGGTCAGCGGTGCTTCGTGCAGGATGATGACGCGATTTGTTTTCGCCACCGAATTCAGGATCGCTTCTTCATCGAACGGGATGATCGAGCGAAGGTCGATGACTTCGGCGGAGACGCCTTCGGTTGCCAGATCGGCGGCAGCATCGTCGGCGACGTAGATCATCGCGCCCCAGGTGATGATGGTGATGTCCTTGCCGGTCCTCCGGATGTTGGCCTTGCCGATCGGCACGACATAGTCCTCAGTTGGCAGATCCTCTTTGATCCGGCGATAGAGGAACTTGTGCTCGATGAAGAGCACCGGATCGTCGTCCCGAATGGCGGCCTTGAGCAGACCCTTGGCGTCGTACGCAGTTCCCGGCGCAACGATCTTGATTCCCGGCCGGTTCATGAACATCGCCTCGGGGTTCAGCGAGTGAAACGGTCCGCCGTGCGTTCCGCCGCCGGCAGGACCGCGCACAACGATCGGGCATGAGCTGCCGACGCGATAGCGCGAGGTCGCTGTGAAGTTGACGAGCATGTCGTACGCGCAGGTGATGAAGTCGATGAACTGCATCTCCGCGATCGGGCGCATGCCCATGAGCGCCGCCCCTGATGCCGCGCCGACGATCGCCACCTCGGAGATCGGCGTGTCGATGACGCGTCCGGGACCGAATTCATCGATCAGCCCCGCGCTGGTTTTGAACGCGCCGCCGTACGAGCCGACGTCTTCTCCAATGAGAAACACGCGCGGATCGCGGCGCATCTCTTCGATCATCGCCTCGCGAATGGCGTCGAGGTAGGTGGTTAGTGCCATCGGCGACTCCGCATGAACGATGGAGCGTTGGCGACCAGCCGTGTTCTCTGCGTGTGTTTGGTGTCTGGCGGGTCGGCGGCGAGGACGCCGCCGGGCCAGCCGGCGAGGACGCCAGCGTTCCAACGCATCATTGCTGCCGCTCCCAGTACCCATCCCCGGCGAACAAACCGAGCGCCGCTTCTTCTGGGCGCGGCATCGGCGAGCGTTCGGCTTCGTCGGTAGCGGTATCGACTTCGTTGCGGACGCGCGCCTGGATCGCGTCGAAGTCCGACGTCGCGGCAAGGCCGGCATCGATGAGCGCTTTCTCGAATTGCACGACCGGATCTTTCGCCGACCACTCCTCGATCAACTGGATCGGGACATAAGATTGGTTGTCGTGCTCGGCGTGGCCTTTGATACGGAAAGTCTTTACCTCGATGAGGGTTACGCCTTCGCCTGCGCGGGCGCGATCGACGGCGCGCTTCGCGGCCGCGTAGGTGGCGAGGACGTCATTGCCGTCAACGACTTCACTGGCGCAGCCGAAGGCGTGCGCTTTGTCGGCGAGCGTCTTCACTGCGCTTTGTTTCGCCGTCGGCGTCGAGTAGGCGTAGCCGTTGTTTTCCAGGATCACGACCAGCGGCAGGCGCTGTACGGTGGCGAAGTTCATTCCCTCGTAAAACGCGCCGGTCGACGACGCGCCGTCGCCGATAAAGGCCATGCCGACGAGGTTGCGTTTCTGCATCCGGCCGGCGAGGGTGATGCCGGCCATCACCGGAATCATGTCGCCGAGCATCGAGATCTGGCCGATGAACCCGTCGCGGTCCGGATGTCCGAAATGGATGTTCAGCTCGCGCCCGCGCGTCGGCGAGTCGCCTTTGGCCATGTACTGTTTGATGATGTCGGAGGGCTTTGCGCCGGCGACGAGGATCGATCCCATGTTGCGGATCAGCGGCTGCACGACGTCGCCCTGCTTGTAGTCGAGTGCGTACGCCGCGGCGACCGATTCGCCTTCCTGGCCAAGCGAGCGATACAACCCGCCGATTACTTTGGCCTGCCGAAACAGCGCGACGAGCCGCTCCTCGAGCGTCCGCGTCAGGCGGAGGAAGTAATCGATCTCGAGAAGATTCTCGCGAGTGAGGCCGTGGGTTTCGAGTGGGGTGTCGGTCATGGGTGAATTGGTGGATCGGCGCTTGGAAATCAGAGACAAGAGATCAGAGACAAGGGACTCAGAAACAGTGAGATTAGAGATCAGAGATCGGAGAAAGATCAGTACTTAACCTGATCTCTAGTCTCTGATCTCCTGTCTCTGCACCCTACTGATGTATCGAATGCCCACCCACGTCTTCCGCCGCTTCCATCATCGCCTCGGACAGCGTTGGATGCGCGTGGATGGTTTTGGCGATCGATTCGCTCGTCGCTTCGAGCTCGAGGGCGGCGCACGCTTCGGCGATCAGCTCGGTCGCTTTCGGGCCGACGATGTGGACGCCGAGGAGCTCGTCGTATTTCTTGTCGGAGACGAACTTCACGAGGCCGTTCGCATCGCCGAGGATCTTCGCTTTCGAGTTTGCGGTGAACGGGAACTTGCCGATCTTGACGTCGTAGCCGCGCTCTTTCGCTTTTTTCTCGGTGAGGCCGACCGATGCCACTTCCGGATCGGTGTACGTCGCGTTGGGCACGTGGTCGTAGTTGATCGGACGGACTTCGAGTCCTTTGATCTTCTCGACGGTGAGGATTCCTTCCGCCGAGGCGCAGTGGGCGAGGGCGGGGGTGGGAACGATGTCGCCGATGGCGTAGATGTTTGCTTCGCCCGTGCGCATGTACGGATCGACTTGCACGAAGCCGCGCTCGATGACGACTTTGGTTCCTTCGAGCCCGCAGTTCTCCGTCACGGCGCGGCGGCCGGTGGCGGAGAGGACGACTTCGACATCGAAGGTCTGCTGTTTTCCTTTCGAGCTGACGACCACTTTCACGCCGGCGTCGTTGACTTCGGCCGACTCGACCTTCGCGTCGGTCAGAACCTCGATGCCTTTCTTCTTGAAGACGCGCGTGAACTCTTTCGAGATCTCTTCGTCTTCGATCGGCAGCAGCAGCGGCATCACTTCGACGATCGTGACCTTCGTGCCGAAGCGGGCGAAGATCGATGCGAACTCGCAGCCGACGGCGCCCGCGCCGATGACAAGCATCGACTTCGGGATGGAGCCGATGCGGAGGATGTGATCGGAGTTGATGATCCGCTTGCCGTCGGTCTTAATGTGCGGCAGGTCTTTGGGAACGGAGCCCATCGCCAGGATGACGTTCTTCGTGTTGAGGCGCTGCGTGCCGCCTTCGCCGGTTACTTCGACGATGCCTTTGCCGGCCAGCTTGGCGAAGCCGTTGATCCGCTCGACTTTGTTCTTCCTGAAGAGGAACTCGATGCCTTTGGCCTGGCCGTCGACGACCCCCTGCTTGCGGGTCTGGACGACGCTCCAGTCGATCGTCACGTCGCCGACGGTGATGCCGAACTCCTTCGACTTCTGGATCTTGGTCCAGATGTCTGCATTTTCGAGGAGCGATTTGGTGGGGATGCAGCCGCGGTGCAGGCACGTCCCACCGAGGAATGGATCTTTTTCGACGACGGCGACCTTCATGCCGAGCTGGCCGGCGCG
>DATLVW010000480.1:0-4415 GCA_035577085.1 Thermoanaerobaculia bacterium | reverse complement strand
GCTCGATTCTCGACTTCGCAGGCTCGATTCTCGACTTCGCAGGCTCGATTCTCGACTTCGCAGGCTCGATTCCCGACTTCGCAGTCTCGATTCTCGACCTCGCAGTCTCGATTCTCGACTTCGCAGTCTCGATTCTTGACTTCGCAGGCTCGAAGCTCGACCTCGCAGGCTCGATGCTCGACATCGCAGGCTCGATGCTCGACATCGGAGGCTCGATTCTTGACTTCGATGTCTCGACTGACCACATTGATGTCCCGGTTCTTCACAACGATGTGGAGATCGCCGTCTCGGCGATACGACACCCGACGAATCGACTGAATCCACTAACGCACGGATCTCTGATCCCTCGAGACCAGAACGGCGCCACCCTTGCGGATGGCGCCGTGTTTTGAGCGCGTTGAAACGTTAGTGTCGTTGCGCGATCGCGCCTGCGGCGGCGAGGGCGACGCAGAGCATGAGAAGCGCGAGCGGCGAGATCGCCGGAATGTTTGCTGCCGGGATCACGGTGATGGTCGAGGAAGCGCTGTTGTTCGCCGGATTCGGATCAGCAGTTGTGGCCGCAGCGGTCACGGAGGCGGTGTTCGTAATCGGGCCCGGCGACGAAGGCAGTGTCACCGTCAGCGTGAAGGCAGCAGAGGCGCCGTTGGCGAGCGTACCGGCATTGCAAGTGATGGTCGTTGTACCGCTGCACGCGCCTGCCGGCGTGGCCGACTGGAAGGTCGTACCCGCTGGAAGGACGTCGGTGACGGTGACGGCGGTGGCGGTGCTGGGACCGCCGTTTGAGACGACGATCGTGTACGTCAGCGGCTGCCCAGTGCCGTAAGGGCCGGGAGCGGGAGTCTTGGTGATCGACAGATCCGCTGTTGCCAGCACGATCGAGGTGACGGCCGTGGAACTGTTGTTGGCCGGATTTGGATCGGCGGATGATGCGGTCACCGTCGCTGTGTTGCTGCTCGGTCCGAGCGGTGCTGCCACGGCGATCTGCACGACGATGGAGAACGTGGCGGAGGTGCCGGCCGTGAGCGTCGCGATGGAGCAGGAGACGGCGCCGGTCCCGCCCGGAGCGGGGTTCGTGCAGATGAAGGCCGGCCCGGTCAACTGCGACTCGGAGACGAACGTCGTGTTCGGCGGCAGCGTGTCAGCCATCGTGACGCTTGCCGCGTCGGACGGGCCGTTGTTCGTGACATTGATGCTGTAGGTGAGGTTCGATCCGTTGGACGCAGCCGCGGGCGCGGACTTGACGATCGAAACGTCCGCGCTGGCGGTGACGTTCGTTAGCGCCGTAGACGTGTTGTTGCCCGGATTTGGATCGGTGGTCGTCGTTGTGGCGTTGGCAGTATTGGAGATCACCGCGTCGGCGGCGCCCGGGCTGATGTGGACGGTGATCGAGAACGTTGCCGAGCCGGGGCCAAACGAGGCGAGGGTGCAGTTGACAGTGCCGGTGCCCCCCACGGAAGGCTTCGTACAGGAGAACGTCGAGCCGGTAGTCTGAGACTCGGAGACGAAGGTCGTATTCGCAGGCACGGCATCGATGAGCGAGACGCTGGCTGCGTTCGACGTGCCGTTGTTCGTCAGGGTGATCGTGTAGGTGATGTCCGTTCCGGCGTTCGCCGTCGCCGGTCCGGTCTTGTTGACCGACAGGTCGGCAGACGCGGTGACGGTAGTGACCGCGGTGGCGCTGTTGTTGTTGGGGTTTGTGTCGGCATTCGGACCGAAGATGCTTGCGGTGTTGCTCAGGGTTCCGGTGAAGCTCGGATCAATGTTTGCCGTGAGCGTGAACTGCGCGTTTGCACCGGAGGCAAATGTGCCAATCGAGCAGTTCACGTTGCCGTTGTTGCCTGCACCTGGGCTCGTGCAGACAAACGTCGGGCCGGTGTTCTGCACGATCGAGGCGAAGGTCGTACCGGCCGGCAGAGGATCGTTGAACTCGGCGGGCGATGACGCATCGGGGCCGTTGTTCGAGGCGGTGATGGTCCAGGAGATCGTGCCTCCCGAGGTAGCGGTCGGAGGTCCGGTCTTCGTAATGGCGAGATCGCTGCTCGCTACCGTGAGGAACGTCAGACTGCTGTTGTTATCGGGATCCGGGTCGGTGGTTGACGACGATACGCTGGCGGTGTTCGAGAATGACGTGCCGCTGGCGGTTCCGGGCGGAATGTGTCCGGTGAGTGTAAAGGTCGCGGTCGCGCCGGCGGCGAGGCTGGCGATCGTGCAAGTGATCGTTCCTCCGGAGCCGACCGAGGGATGGCTGCTGCAATCGAAGGCCGGTCCGCTGTTTTGGACAATCGAGACAAACGTCATCGTGCCGGGCAAGGTGTCGGTGAGGGAGAAGCTGAGGGCCGGGTCTGGGCCGGAGTTGTCGACCGAGATCGAATAGGGCACGTCGGTATCAGGTGCCGCAGTGGATGGGCCGACCTTTTGAACGCCGATATCAGCCTGAGGGATGGGAACCATTACGGAAGCCGCGCCGGAGTCGTTCTCGCCATTGGGGTCGTCGGGCGATGAGGCGGTCGCGATGTTCGTGAAGGTCGTGCCCTGCGGCGTGGCGGGAGGGATATTGGCGACGAACGTGAAATCCGCGCTCGATCCGGATGTGAGCGTGGCGATGGTGCAGGTGATTGTTCCGTTCGTGCCCACCGACGGGGTCGAGCAACTAAAGGCCGGGCCGCTGTTCTGATTCGCGGAAACGAAGGTCATCCCCGGCGGCAGCGGGTCGGTGAGCTGGACAGTGGTTGCATCGGCGTCGCCGCCGTTGAAGATCGTTACATCGAACGACACGTCGCTGCCGGCAGCCGCGCTCGACGGGCAGCTCTTTGTGACCGCCAGGTCGGCTTGCGCGAGTGCCGATGAAGCGAATCCCAGAAAGGCTACGCAGGTGGCGAGAGAAAGGAGGATCGTTCGAAGTTTCACGGGACAAGATTACAGTAACTGATCGAGTACTGTGTAGTCTCTGCCTTGCGACTCGGCGACTGCTTTATACGTGATCTTTCCGTCATAAACATTGACGCCTTCGGCGAGTCCTGCATCACTTATAGCCTTCTTGAAGCCGAGCGACGCAATCCTGCGTGTGTAGGGCAGCGTGGCGTTGGTCAATGCAATCGTCGAGGTGCGCGGCACGGCGCCCGGCATATTGGCGACACAATAATGGATGACTCCGTCGACTTCGTAGACCGGATCGGAGTGCGTGGTGGCGTGCGCCGTTTCGACGCAGCCGCCCTGGTCGATGGCGACGTCGACAATGACGGAGCCTTTCTTCATCTCGCTGACCATGGCCCGCGTCACGAGCTTCGGTGCGGAGGCGCCAGGAATGAGAACGCCGCCGATGAGCAGATCGGCGTGGCGGCAGGCGTCGGTGAGATGCGCCTTGTTCGACGCCAGTGTCTGCACCGAACCGCGGAAGATGTCGTCGAGCTGGCGAAGGCGATCGAGGTTCGTATCGAGAATCGTGACGCGTGCGCCGAGTCCGACGGCCATCTTCGCGGCGTTGGTGCCGACGACACCGCCGCCGATGATCACCACGTCGCTGGGCAGCGTTCCCGGCACGCCGCCGAGGAGCACGCCGCGTCCGTTGTTGGGCTTGTGCAGGTAGTACGCCCCCACATGCACCGACATTCTTCCCGCCACCTCGGACATCGGTGTCAGCAGCGGCAGCGTCCGTTTGCGCTCGTCGGTGATCGTCTCGTACGCGATGCCGGTGATTTTCTTCTTCAACAATGCCGCGGTGAGATCGGGGACCGGCGCGAGGTGAAGATAGGTGAAGAGCAACTGTCCGTCTTTGAGCCGGGCAAGATCGGCCTCGATCGGTTCCTTCACTTTCACGATCATCTCGGCCTGCTCGTAAACGGCGTCGGCGGTGGCGAGGATGGTGGCGCCGGCGGCTGCATATTCGTCGTCGGCAAAACCACTGCCGGTGCCTGCGCCTGATTGCACGTACACCTTGTGACCGTCCGAGGTCAGGTCCTGCGCCCCCGAGGGCGTCATCCCTACGCGATATTCGTTGTTCTTGATCTCAGTCGGTACACCGATGCGCATGAGCTTCGTTCTCCGTTAGAAGGTGATTGCGCGCGGAGGAAGCTCCACGCGGCAGGGCGCGTATTCTAGCTCCGAACAAAGCGGTTTCGCGGTTCCGAGGTCTCGCGGTCGCGCACACACGATCCGAGACCTCGGAACCCAGCGACCTACCAGCGCTGTCTAGTGTCCTCTTCGTCCCGCCATTCGCCCGGCTGGCGTCGGCGCCGCTGGCGTCCAGCCGATGTCGATCAGTTCGTTGAGCGTGAGATCGACCGCGTTGGACGGAAGGTCGGAGTTGATGTTCGGTTCCATCAGGAGATTCGGTGAGGCCGAGACGTCCCAGTGGTACATCGACGATCCGTCGGCGAACGTCGTTGGAACGTAGAGCTTCGGATGACCGGAAGCAT
>DATLVW010000479.1:0-3800 GCA_035577085.1 Thermoanaerobaculia bacterium | reverse complement strand
GGATCCGATCAAGAATGCTTTAGGATCGAGCGCGTCGGGCTGACGTTCCAGAAATGACGCGAAAATATCGTGAACGAGAGCCTCCGCGTCGGACGAACAGATGCGGTAACGGTACTGCGCGATCGAGCGCAGCAAACCCTCATGCTCGCGGTAGAGCACGTCCAGCGACTGGCTCGCCAAAGTGTCGGAATGATAATTCGTCACGATCGCCCACCGCGAGTGTGCGCGGTTTCGGGTTCCTCCGGAAGCACAAACAGTCCGACTCCGTCCGTCCGTCCCAAACAAGAGTCTGTGACGCCGGGTACCCGAACGCCACTCCCACCTGCCCGGCCTCGCACTCCCGACCGACCCAGTTTCTGCCGTCAGGAGGCGTTGCGTGGCACCGTTGCCGGCCCGAATCCTCATCGCCGATTGATATCTCCTGTACAAGGAGTGACGGAAAGGCGGCAGTCCCTACCCCTCCATCACAAAAAAAGACGGATTCGGGCCATCTTTTTTCCTTCGCCGCGCAGAATCAGTCACTTTTCAGGCACTTGACGGCGAGAGCGCCAGACGGCGAATGCCATCGCCAGCATTGTCGCAAGTGAAATGCCGAGCCCGATGCGAAACGATGCGGGAGCGTACCAGACGCGGATGTCGTGCTGTCCCGGCGTCAGGAGAAACCCGAAGAAGGCTCCATTGATTCGCAGGGGAGCAATGCTCTTTCCGTCCGCACGAACGTGCCAGCCCGGCCACCAGGGGATGCTGCTGGCGATGAGCGTGTGGCGCGGCGCGACGATGTGCATCGAATAGCCGGTTGAGGTTGCGGAAGTGATGGTTACGGATGCGTCCGGTCCAGCGTGCGCGGCGGTGAGATCGGCGCGCATGGCGTCGTCGGTGATGGGCAGGTTTTCGAGAACGGCGACGTGCGCCCAGTCGTCGTTCGCGGCGAGTGCCGCCACGAAGCGCTTCACATCCCACTCGACCGTGACCCTGCGCGTGGCGAAAAAGCGCGGCAGGACGTCGTGGTTCTCGAAGATCCGCCCGTCACGGCCGTCGTACACCATCGTGAACCGCGGGGCGTCCATCGTTCGTCCCGGTCCCATCACGTAGTAGCGGACGTTGAGGTAGTCGAGCAGGCGCGTGGTCGTGCTCGGCCACATCGCGAAGTAGTCCGCGGTTTTGTAGCCGCCGCAGAGCGCCAGCATGCCGACGTAACGGAACGATTCCATCGGATCGTGCGCCCGGATGTCTTCCAGCCCGTACATCGTGGCCAGATTGGGGAAGAAGTCGGCCGAGTAACCGACGATGCGGAAAGGAGCGTTCGGCGGTGCCACCGACTTCAATTTGACGAGGGCGCGAACGAGCGGCGTTGGCGGATAGAGCTTCGATGCCGGCAGGACTGCATTCCAGTCGCCGAAGACGCTGGCGTGCTCGGCGAAGATGACCAGCATCAGCACGAGGAGCGCGCCCCGCCATCGCAGCATCGTTGCCGCCGTCGCTGCCGCGAGCACGGCCACCGCCGGCAGAAGTGCAAGGACTGCGACGTCGCGATGCGCCGGCGTCGGAAACGGGAACGCCATCATCGTCAGCAGCAGAAGGCTCGCGCCGAAGAGTCCGATGAGCACCGGACGACGGAAGCCGCGCTCGATGAGGTCGACCGCCGCGGCAGCTGAGACCGCCGTCAGCAACGCGAACAGGCAGCGCAGCCGCGCGGGCGGAGCAAGACGGAAGGCGAGATTGAAGACGTCGATCACGCCGGGCCAGCCGTAGATGATGCCGATCGAAATGAGCAAGGCGGCGAGGATGAACGCCTCGCGCGAGCGCCAGGCGCGCGTGGCGGCGACATGCGCGAAGAGGGCAATGGCACCGGCCACGGCGAACGTGCCGGCGAATCCGGTGATCGCCTCCGGAATGGCCGGACCCCACGGCTGCTCGTGCGGCACGAAGCCGAAAAAGTGCGGCTGCAGCGTCGCGATGGTCGATGCCCAGTCGGCGAGGATGCCGGCGGGATGCGGCGAGCCGGAGAGCGCCGCGAAGCGCTGCGATTTCCTCACCACTTCCGCGAACGGAATGAGAAATGGAGCCGCCAGAAGCGCGCCTGTTGCGACGCTGCCGCCGCTGGCGCGAACAAAGTGCCACGCCTCGCGCCGCGTGCCGAACGGACGCTCGATGAAGGTGATCCAGCCGGTAAACAGCACCGCCAGAAGCCCCGCGGTGGCAGCCGTCTCGGGATGACCTCCGGTGAGAATCACACCCCAGATGCATGACGCGAAGACGAAGCGTCCGGCCGAGGCACGCTCGGCGAGCAGGTCGACGATGTAGAGCGCCGCCGGCAGCATCGCTGCCACCGTGGCGTGTCCGAAATGGAGCCACACCAGCATGAAACCGGAGAATCCGTAGCCGATCGCGCCGATGCTGCTGGCCACGATCGAGTAGCCGCGCCTGCGGCAGAAGAGGAAGGTGAACGTGAGGGCGAGCAACACTTTCCACGCACCCTCCGCGGTCATTGCGTGGCCGAGCGAGAGCGGCAGCGCGAGCAGCCGGAGGATCGAGAGCGCCTGGCTCTGACCGTTGGCAAGCAGCGGGTACCCCGACGCGGCAGTCGGCTCCCAGAGCGGCAGCTCGAACGCGCGCCAGTGCTCGCGCACCGCATGTGCCCACGGCACCAGCTGCATCGCGACGTCGTTGATGTACGGATTCGATGGATGCGAATGCCTGATGATGTTCGCCCACGGCGGCAGCGACTCGTAGTAGTCCACCGGAACGTTGATCGTGTCCGTCGTCAGCGGTTCCCGGAAGAAGACGAGAACCAGCGCGAAAAACAACAGCGCGATACGCCGCGGCAGATCGGCGCCGGCACGACGTGCGAGCGCCACAGCAACGGCATAGACCGCGCCGGCGTAAAGCCAGGTCAGGTTCGGCATCGGCGCCGGATGATACGCGAGTCAATTTCGCTGCGTCGGCGGCTGTATCGCTTGTCTTCGCGCGCATTTCTCGCACGCTTGCACCTTCTGGCTACACCTCGTCCTCTTTCTTTGGAGTGCTTTCCCATCGAGCGCAAAGGAGTCTCTGAAAAAGTGTGAGAAATGCGGCGATTCGCTCGTCAGCGTTCCGTCGCTGACTCGCCGCGCCATCCTGCGAGGATCATCGGCAGAGGATGAAGCTCTCGTCGCAGAGGATCGAGCGCGAGGCCAAGCGCAGTGAGAGTGAGCGCGCCGAGGAGATTGCTGTCATCAGGTTCACCGAAGATTATGTCCGCGCCGCCTACACGATCCTGATACCGGAAGAGCGCGCCGCCTTTTCGCCGCGCGATCCTGCGGCCGTCCGACCGTCTGAACTCCTCGATCGCGAATGGCTTGATTCCCAGCTCGTCGAGAATCGCCGCCGGAACAACGCTGTAGATCGCGCCTGAATCGATCAGGAACTCGACCTGCCGCGTCTCGTCGGGTCGGGCGACATTGCCAACCTCGAGATTCAATACCATCAACCCCATCCTTCGATCCTACCTCGGCTGCGCCGGCGGCTTGTTTGTATCCGTCGGCGGTGGCTTATTGGTATCGGTCGGCGGCGGTTCGCTCGTGGTCGTCGTCGGAGGTGCGGGCGGCGGTTGAGCAGAACGATCGCGATTGGGATTGACCTGGTCGCGACGCGGCTCTCCGGAAGTCGTCGTCGCCGTAGTGTCGGTCTTGAAGATCCCTCCACCCAGCGTGTTGTCTCCTGACGCAGGCGGCACTGGCGGCAGCGGCGGCGGAAAACCGGTCGTCGTGACCTCGGGCGAGACAGGCATCCCGGCCGTGTCCAGCGCAATCGGGTTGCCG
>DATLVW010000478.1:0-8485 GCA_035577085.1 Thermoanaerobaculia bacterium | reverse complement strand
CGCCGTCGCCGGAGAGCGCCGCGAATGCCGCCACCGGCGTGATGGCGTCGGCGCTCAGCTCGCGCGCGACGGGAACGATGTCGTAATCCTTGCGAAGATCATCCAGGTTCATTTGCATGCCTCGAGAAAGAGCTTGTTTTGGCGCACAGCCTGCGCGCGAAGAAGATCGAGTCCGGTGAAGGTCGCTCGCGATTCAACGCCATAGGCCGCGTTGATGATGGTATCGGCAGGCGGTAGCGCGATGGCAACGTTTCCGGGCAACGTGTTGATGACGAGATCGCCGCGCCACGAGGGCAACTTGTCGAGCGGCTGGGCGTCGAGCTTGCCGGAGGTCCGATTAAAGACAGTAGCGGCGATTCCGGCTCGGCGAAGGGCAACGAGAGCCGCACGCGCAGTGCCGCCGGCGCCAACCACGGCCGAGCTGCGTGCGCTGACCTGCCCGATGAGCGCAGAGAATCCATCGACGTCGGTGTTGTCGGCGACGATCCGCCCGCCGATGCGAACGAGCGTATTGACCGCGCCCGCTTCGCGCGCGTTCGGCGCGATCTCTGCGCCAGTACGCTGCGCGAACACCAGCGCCTCTTCCTTAAACGGCGCGGTAACCGACAGCCCTTTCGGCGCAAATCGCTCCCCGCGGGCGAACGGTTCGGCGATGTCGAGGAAGTTCTCCGTTTCGAAGATTGCGTACGCCGCTGCCACGCCGCGCTCGCGAAAGATGGCGTTGTGAATAGCCGGCGATCCGCTGTGCGCAGCGGGATTGCCGGTGATGGCGAAGATCGTATCGGCACCAAGAGAATGGCGCTGCGGTCCGTAAATCGCCAGCGCCCGATCGAGTGCCAACTGCCCCGGCGCCGCGGAATGCGCTTCATCGACGCTGACGAACTGCATTGCCGATCCGAAGAACGGTGCAAGGATGCGCGCGTAAAGTCCGCGGCCGCCCATGCCGATTACCGTGAGATCGGATCTCCCATCAAGCAAAGCAAGCAGCCGGGCGTTGTCGGCGAAATCCCGCGGCGTCACCGCCAGCTTCACGTGCGCGCAACCGGCAACGCGCATCGCTTGTACGAGCGTCTCGCTATCCGGCATCCCCTCGTAATCGTGATGCGACAGAACGATCCGGTCGCGCTGAACGTTCGGGATCACGCCGCCCCACTCGACATCGACGAAGTCGATCCCGGCGGCGAGCGCAGCGTCCACATCGACATGCCCTCCCCCGCGATTCGTGGCGATGAGCGGCTTGCTCGTCGCCGCGCGCACGGCCAGCCAATCAACCGCGCGCCCGCGGAAGGCATCAGCGCGCAGCTCGATCGCGTCGTGATCGGCATCCAACGCACGGATCGCATCAATCGCGCCGTCGGGTGTCTCTTCAAGAATCGTAACGACCAGTTTCATCAAACAAAAACCTCTTCCCGATTTCGAGAAGAGGTTGGCTGACCGTCAGAGTTTTCGCGCCCCTTCCCAAACGCGGGGCGCATGCGCGCTGCCCGCTAGCTGCGGCGGAACCACCACGAGGTGCGAGACGCGTTCATCGGAGTGGGAGAGTAGCGGCGGAGGAGGAAGGTGTCAATATCCCGAGAGATCAGAGAAGCAGAGATAAGAGATCAGAGAAGCAGAGTCCTAATCTCTTGATCTCTGATCTCTGGTCTCTGGTCTCTCGACTGTCCACAGATATCGGAGAATGACAGTCATGCGCCGTTGCATCTGCATCCTCACCTTCCTGCTCGCCGCCTGCGCTCCCCTGCTGCTCGATCCGCACGATCCCCGCTTGAACGCACGAGCACCTGAACACTTTCGGGTCCGCTTCGTCACGAGCCAGGGCGATTTCGTCGTCGAGGTGCATCGCGATTGGGCGCCGATCGGAGCGGACCGCTTCTACAATCTCGTCACGCACCGCTTCTTCGACGGCCAGCGATTCTTCCGCGTGCGCCAGGGCGTCTTCGCCCAATTCGGAATCCCCGGCGATCCTCGGCTTGCCCAAGCCTGGCGCCTGGCGACGATCCCGGATGACCCGCCGCGGCAGCCGAACACGCGTGGCACGGTCGCTTATGCATTCACGACCGCGAACACCCGCGCGACGCAGATCTTCATCAACCTCGCCGACAACCGTTCGTACGATACCCAGGGCTTCGCCCCATTCGGCATGATCATCTCCGGCATGGACGTCGCTGACCGCCTCTACTCGGGCTACGGCGAGACATCCGGCGGCGGAATGCGCGCCGGCCATCAGGACGCGCTCTTCGCCGGCGGCAACGCGTGGCTCAATCGCGAGTTCCCGCGGCTCGATTACATCCGGAGCGCGCGGTTGGAGTGATCCGCAAAGCAGCGCTTTGGAGGTTGCGCGGCAGAAACAACGAAGCCGTGCTTCAGGCAACAAGAAGGTCGACGAACTTTGACCTCGGCCTGACAGCACTCGGGCGAGGACGCCCGAGTGCCCGCGGTCGAGACGACCGCACTCCTTTTGGATCCATCACGCTGGCATTCTGACGCGCGCCGCTAACGACGCCGCATCATCCACCTGCTAAACTACGCAAAGCCCGCTCCCCAATACCAACTTGACGAAGTACCAACGAAAGGCATGCCCATGTCTGAATCGATGACGACTCATCCCTCGACGGCGGTCGCACCGCGGCGCGGCTGGCTGATCACGGCAACGATCGGCGTCGCTCTCGCAAGTCTGGCGATGCTAACGATCGCCCTCGTGATGCTCGACAAGACACACTTCGGATGGATGGTCGGCACCTGGTTCCTGGAGATCATCTCTTCCGGCATGATCGCAGGCGGACTCGTTCTCCTCGCCGGCGCCGCCTTCCTGCCCGAGCGAAAGACCTGGCGCGGGATTTTGCTTCTTGTCTGGGCCCTCATCGCCGTCACTTCCCCGGCCTTCGGTCTCATGTTCCTGTTTCCGTGGGGCGTTCTCACGCTTTCACTGCCGCTCATCATCGCGATTCTGATGAGGTTTTTTCGGACGAGACGAGAGGGCCTCCTTGCTGGGTAGCGTTATCATCACGACATGAAGCTGCATATCGTTCTCGAACCGAGTGATGAGGGCGGATACACCGCGTATGTGCCAACGTTGCCTGGCTGCATCAGCGAAGGCAACTCACGCGACGAGGCGCTGTCCAACATACGTGAGGCTATCGAGTTGTATCTTGAACCGGTAGACGACGACTTCGCTGCCACCGAAGGACTCGAGATCGCCGAGCTCGTCGTTTGATCAAGGTTCCGTCGCTCAACTACAACTTCGTTGTCGCGGCCTTCCAACGGGCCGGTTGGGTGGCGGTTCGACAGCGCGGCAGTCACATTCGGATGCATAAGCAGACTCCGGCTGGGCTGCGAAAGATCACCGTGCCAGCACACAAACCAATCAAGCGATCGACACTTGCCAAGCTGTTGTCCGATGCCGAACTTCCACTCGACGAGTTTCTTGGGTTGCTCTAGCTGCGTGGTTGCAACTCGAGCTTCACGTCCAAGTACTCCTCAATCGCCGAACGGATGTTCTCTATCGCCTCGGCTTTGGTTGCTCCTTGTGACCAGCAGCCCGGAAGCTTCGGGCAGCTCACAGCGAACCCTTCATCCGACTCGATAAGCACCACTCGATAGCGCATCCTTCCTCCGCGACACTTCCATCCAATGTACTCTCCCTGCGATGCGGCCTCAACGCACCGAAGCGATCATCCTGCACACCTTTCCGGCTCGCGAGCGCGACAAGCTGGTCGTGTTTCTCACGCCCGACCACGGCAAGGTGAAGGGATATGCGTACGGCGCGCGGTCGATGCGGACGCGATTCGGGGCGTCGCTCGAACCGCTGGCGAAGGTACGCATCGGCTACGTCGAGCGCGAAAACGATGAGATCGTGCGCATCGAGTCGGTCGATCTGATCCGGTCGCTCTTTCCGGCGCAGCAGAATCTTGCGGCCAGCGTTGCGGCCTCGTATCTGGCCGAGACGGTCGACACGTTTGCGCAGTCGGGCGATCCGGCGGAGCTGATCTACCGGCTGCTCGATCGCACGACCGAGGCGCTGCTGGCGGGGGCGTCACCGCTGCATGTCGTCGCGTACGCTGAGGTGTGGACCCTGCGGCTGGCCGGAATCCTGCCGTCGCTGCGCAACTGCAACGTCTGCGATGAGCCGCTCGGCCGGCCGTTGCGGTTCGATGCGCATGCGCACGGATTCGTCTGTCCGAACTGCGCGCCCGGCGATGCGCAGGTGATCGCCAACGATGTCGCCGCGGCGCTCGACGCAATCATGCGCACTCCGGTTGGCGAGATCGCGGCGAGTGAGATTGCCGCGGATGTGTTGTTCGAGGTCCGCTCGCTGGCAGCGTTCTTCCGGCGTAACTTTCTCGGGCACGAGTTGAAGTCGTACGAGATTCTGAGCGGGGTTTTGCGGGCGTAAGAAATGTCAGTGCCGGGCTAGATCCGCACACCCCCGCGACCCTCGGCGATCAGCTCGCGGCCGTGGTAGTGAAACTCGTTGTGCACGTCGAGTAGCAGTTGGCGGCGTTCGACCCGCTCTTCTTCGGCACGCGTGTAGACCGTCGCTTCGAGGAAGGCTGTGCCGTCGTCGCGCACATCGACTGATGGCAGATGCGTGACGATGAGTGCGCGAACGATCTGCGGCGACTGCATGCGCATCAACGCGGCGTCGTACTCGTCAGCGGTTGCGACCAGCCGCGTCATACGCCATGAGGTCGCGCCGACGATGTCGCTGATGACGAGCCAGTACTCGAAGACCGCCTCGGCATTCCTATCGACATCGAAAGCGTCGTAAACAGGCGCTCCGCGGGAGCCGGCGATGTACGGCGTGCTCTCGTCGCCGATCACGTCGTAACGGATCTCTCCGCGAACGCGCAGACCGGCCGCGCATTCGACCAGCGCGGCAGCCTGCATGGCCATGTGTGCCATCGGGGCGAGCGGACCGGATGCAAATGCTTCGCGGAAGCGCGCGTTGGCGAGATCGTGTGCGCGGGCAATGCGCTCGCGCACGCGTGTGACCGCCTCGATCGAAAGAATCGTCACTTGACCTGCTGCGTTCTGGCGAGGAACTGCTCCGCACTCTCGAACCCGGTCAAACGCGATTGCGGCTGCTCGTGTCCCGACGAATCGATGAAGACGACTGTCGGCACGCCGACGATGGCGTAGCGCTTCGTCAGCTCCTTCACAACCGGATCCTCAGCGTTCGTCAGATCCGCTTTGATGCGAGTGAAGCGGTCGAGGTCGTGCGCCACGCGTGCGTCGCTGAACGTCTTCTCGTCCAGTTCCTTACACGGAATACACCACGTCGCGAAGAAGTCGATGATGACTGGCTTGCCCTTCGCTGCTGTGAGTGCCGAGGCGTCGTACTTCTGCCACTGCACTTCCGCACCTTTGCGCGGCGGGATGGCAAAGAAGATCCCGGCGATTAGCAACAATGTCGCACACGCCAGCCGCATCGCTCTTCCCCGCGGTCCTCGGCTTGCGAAGAGGAACACCGCGCCGATCAGCAGACTGGCAGCGACGCCGGCGCGGAAGGCCGTCTCGCCGATCACCGCGCGCAAGAAGTAGAAGGCCATGGCGATGAGGACGAAGCCCATCGCTTTCTTGACCTGCACCATCCACTCGCCAGGTTTCGGGAAGACGTTGAGCGCGATGAGATAGGGAAAGCCGAGTCCGAATCCGAGCGACGCGAACATGGCTAAACCGATGACCGGCTTCGCGATTGCCGCCACCAGCGTGAAGAGTGCGACCACCACGGGACCGACGCAGGGCGCGGCAACGATGCCGACGAAGAGTCCCATCGTCAGCGCGCCCGCAAGACCGGCCTTGCCCGCCGAACGGCTGGTGATGAACTGCGGCACGCGGAACTCCCAGGCGCCGAACATCGACGACGCCAGGACGAGCATCAGAACGGCGAAGCCGATCAGTACCGCAGGCGACTGCAGCCACGAGCCGAACATCCGGCCGCTCAGAGCAGCGAAGACGCCGAGGGCCGAATAGGTGATGACGATGCCGATGACGTACGCGAGTGAGAGTGCGAACCGGCGCGAACGCCGCCCGTCGCTCTGCATCGCGAAGAAACCGACGGTGATCGGGATCATCGGAAAGACGCACGGCGTCAGATTTAGAGCCAGGCCGCCGATGAAAAGGATGAGGAGCGCCAGCGGAAGACCGTGCGCCGCGTAGGCCGCGGAAAGCTGATCATTCGCGACGGGTGCACCATCTTTCGGAGCGGCGGAGAGCGGCGCGAAGTTCGCGGAAGTCGCTGGTGCCACCGGTGCGGTGGTGGTCGCCGCGACGACAGCCGTATCGATCGTCACCTCGGCATCTCGCGGCGGGAGACAGACGTTGTCGTTGCAGGCCTGATAGTGCAGCTTGCCCTTGATCGACGTCGCGCCGCTTTTCAACTTTGCCGTGAAGGGGATGCGGATCGTTCCTTCGTAGACGGCGAGCTTCTGGCCGCCGCTGAACGTGAATCCGCGAACGGTGTGCGGCGGATACTCGGCAGACACGAGATCGGCAGTCGTTGCGTCGAGCACGAGCGCGCTGGGGATGACGAAGTCGTCGAGCGGCTTGTTCGAGTTGATGTGCCAGCCGTTCTCGATCGAAGCCGTGACGACACCGTGAACCTCATCGCCAGTGCGGACGTTTACCGCGCCGCTGATCTTGATCAAGTCCTGCTGCGGAATGGCATTCGCGGCGCCTCCGACGGAGAGCTGGCCGAAGGAATTCGTTGTGAGGAGGAAAAGGGCGAACGGGAGAAGGCGACGCAACCGCAACGCAACACTCAGCATTCAACACTCAACATTTCGAAGTCCTACCGCCGCGGCGCGCCAAGCTGCCGCTCGAGTTGCACGATCATCATGTCGAGATTGCGGTTGTATTGTGAGTTCGGGAACTTCGTCCGGAAGGCACGGTATTCGGCCAGCGCGCCCGCTGCGTTTCCTGATTGCAGATAGATGTCGCCGGTGAGAAGCCGCGAGCGCTCGTAAGCGTCGCCCTTGGTCTGAACCGTCTGGAACTTCGCAATCGTCTTCCGGGCATCATCGAACTTCTTCTGCAGCATCTGCGTCATGGCCAACTCGACGTAGGCATCGTCGCGGACGCCCGCTGGCACCGCGGATTCAGCGATGAGTTTGCGCAGGCGCGTCTCGCTCTGCGAATAGCCGGCCCGCGACTCGAACTCCTTCGCCAGCGCCAGCCGTTTCACGTAATCCTTGGCGATCGACGGTTCGTCGGAGACCCGTTTCATGAAGTCTTTGTATTTGGTCTCCGTGTCCTGCAGCGACAGCGCGAATTCCTTCGCCGGAGAGTAGCCCCTGAGGACGCCGGCGATCAAAAGATCACTGTTCAACACGACGAAGGTCGGCAGCGAGCTGATGCCGTAATCATGCGACAGTTTCGTCCCGTCTTTCCCGTCCTCGGTATTGAGACGGAGGAGGACCATCTTGTCCGTGGCGTTCTGAAACGCCTCCGAAGGGATCACTTCCTGCTCGAACTTATGGCACCAGCCACACCAGTCGGCGAAGAGGTCGACAAAAATCAACTGGTTCTTTTCTTTCGCCTTCTTCTGCGCGGCCGCAATTTCTTTGAGCCAGGGCGAGGCGACGGCCTGCTGAACGAGCAGCAGCGCAATCGCGGCGATCAGAGCAGTCCTTTTCACGTGAGTCCTCCCGTCCGGGCTTCGCAAACGGCACCGGGAAAGTCGCTATTCCGAATGCGCCGCACCGACCGGTGACAATTCCGGTGATGCTGCTTCCTTCCGCGCCGCATGCCTTCGCGCGGCTTCGACGAACGCGCCGAAGATCGACGTCGCCGACGGTTCCGAGGGCATGTCCTCGGGGTGCCATTGCACGCCGACGTAGAAGGGATGCAATGGATCTTCGAGCCCTTCGACGATCCCGTCTGGGGCATGCGCGGTGACGCGAAGGCCGTCCGCAACACGGCCGATTGCCTGGTGGTGCGAGGAGTTCACGTTCAGTTCCTTCGCGCCAAGGATGCTGCCGAGTTTCGTGGCGTCGTCGATCAGCACATCGTGGCGATGACGGTCGCTCGGCTCGCTGGCGTGATCGATCTCCGTACCGACCGCCGATCCGATGTCCTGGATCAGCGTCCCTCCGGCCGCCACGTTCATCACTTGCACGCCGAGACAGATGCCGAGCGTGGGAACGCCGCGCTGGCGCGCAAGCCTGGCCAGCCCGAGGTCGTTCTTCTGGCGGCGAGGATCCATCGTCTCGCAAGTCGGATGTTTCTCTTCGCCATACTCGGCCGGATCGCAGTCATCGCCGCCAGCAAGAAGAATCCCGTCGAGTCCATCGAGAACGTCGGTGGCATTCTCCGGCTGCGGCGGGATCAATACAGGCACCGCGCCTGCGCGCTTCAACGATTCAATGTAGGTCGTGTAAACAAAGGCCCGGTCGCGCTCCCCTTCGCGGTGAACGACGTCCGAGGCGATACCGATGAGAGGCTTGTTCATGGTGGTGATTATGCGGGATTCGTGCGAGGTTTGGGG
>DATLVW010000477.1:0-8043 GCA_035577085.1 Thermoanaerobaculia bacterium | reverse complement strand
CATCGCGCGTGAGCCATGCAATCGGCAGATCGTCGCCCTGTTCCGCGGCCAGTCTTCGGCAGCGTTTGCAAGTCGGCGCAAGCGGCGAGTCGTTGATTTCGCATCCCGCGATGATGGGAATGCGCTCGTCGAGATAGTTCGTCAGCGAGCGGAGGATGCGCGTCTTGGCCTGACCGCGAAGACCGAGAAGGATGATGTCGTGGCGCGAGAGGATGGCGTTCTGGATGGCCGGGATGACCGTGCGCTCGTAGCCGTGAATGCCCGGAAACAGGCTCTCACCGCGCGCGATCGCCGCGAGCAGGTTCTTCCGCATCTCGTCCTTGATCGATGTGACGCGGTATCCGGAAGTGCGCAGCTCGCCGAGGGTGTGGATGTTCATGGGGTGGGATCTTTCTCCGTGTCGACGATGACAAACCGTTCACCACAGAGGCACAGAGGACACAGAGCTATTGAATTCCAACTCTGTGATCTCTGTGTCTCTGTGGTTCAATTTTTCTTGAGGCTTACTCACCACCGTTTTTCTCGCCAATCGTGACGATATCGCGATTGAACTCGTTCATTGCACGTTTCAGATCGCCGCGGGCAAAGAGTACGAGCGCATCGACGGCACGCTCAATCCCCCGCTCAACCAGCGGCGTCTCCTCGGCAGTGAAATCGTCGAGGACATAATCGCGGAGACGACCATCGCCATACTCCGCGCCGCGCACACCAAATCGTAAGCGCGGAAAGCGCTCGCTCGCAAGCGCCTCCACGATCGAGCGCATCCCGTTGTGCGTTCCCGCGGACCCGCTCGGTTTGATGCGCAAGCGCGCCAGCGGCAGATCGATATCGTCGTACACGATCATCAGGTCGTCGGTCGAATCGAGATACCCGTTGACGAGAAGCCTCACTGCATCGCCGGAGAGATTCATGAACGTCAGCGGCTTGGCCACCTTCACGCTCCCGCCGGCTACGCGCCCTTCGCCGGTCATGGCGCTCTTCTCGTGTTTCGTGATGTCGATCCGAAACTTCTTCGCGAACGCATCGACGATCAGCCACCCGACGTTGTGCCGCGAGCGTTCGTACTCCGCACCGGGGTTGCCGAGACCGACGATCAATTTCATGCGCCGCGAAGGGTAGCAGACGTGTCAGAAGCGACCACTTCCGATCGATAGTACGAAAACCGGTCTCGGCCGCACTCTGCGTAAACACGGAAATACTGCTATAGTCATCCGGCTTCCTGCGCTTCAGCATCGAAGGTTCCCATCCACATCACTTCTAAAGACCCGTCTGGTCATCGCCAATCCATCCTGGCCACAGGCGGTCATCGGCGACGCTTCCGAGTAGTACGCGTCGACCGGCCTCAGGAGGGCACGGCCATGCACAGACAGCTCGGTTTCATCGGAATCCTTACCGTCTTGTTCATCGCAGGCCCGTTTTCGCCGGTTCTGCAAGCCGGCGGCGTTACGTTAGCGAAGCCATCACCACGCGTTCTCACGGCGATCGCTCCCGTGGTGACGTCGATCAGCCCGAGGTTCGCTCCGGCGGCAGGCGGAACCGTCGTCACGATCACAGGCTCAAACTTCATCGTCGGCGCGACCACTGTGAAATTCGGCGCCACCGCCGGCACTACCGTGAGCTGCGCGTCGACGACTCAGTGCACCGCCACTAGCCCTGCTGGCAGCAGCACAGTGAGCGTCCGCGTCACGAACGCCTTGGGAACGAGCGCCGACACCTCCTCGGACGACTTTACCTACACCGCACCAGCGTGTCCGGATGTGACGTTTGGAGCACCGTTAGGTGCATCTGCGGGTACGGGGCCGGCTTCCATCGCTGTCGGCGACTTCAACAGCGACGGGAAGAGCGATCTCGCCATCGCGAACGCAGGCTCCAACAACGTCTCGATTTTGCTCGGCACCGGGTCGGGAACCTTTGGCTTCCCCTATACCAACTTCGCAGCAGGATCGAGTCCGTCCTCGGTGGCAATCGGTGATTTCAACGGTGATGGCAAAAGCGATCTCGCCGTCGCCAATTCAGGCTCGAACAACATCTCGATTCTGCTTGGCAACGGGTCGGGAGCCTTTGGTCCAGCCGCAAACTTCGCCGTCGGGTCGACCCCGCTCTCCGTCGTCGTCGGCGACTTCAACGGTGATGGCAACAGCGATCTCGCTGTCGTGAACAACTCTTCGAACAACGTCTCGATTCTTCTCGGCACGGGGACTGGAACCTTTGGCGCGCCCACGAACGTGACCGTACCGAACGACCCGAGATCGTTGGCTATCGGCGATTTTGACGGCGATGGCAAGAGCGATCTCGCAGTCGCAAACGGTACTTCGAACAACATCTCGATTCTGCTAGGCACCGGGTTGGGAACGTTCGGCCCAGCCACGAACCTCACCGCAGGTACGCTCCCGGTCTCTGTGGCCGTCGGCGATTTCAACGGCGACGGGAAGAACGATCTTGCCGTTGCGAACTACTCTTCGAACAACGTCTCGATTCTCCTCAACACAGGATCGGGGACCTTTGGAGCAGCGACGAACTTTGCCGTTGCAGCGACTCCGCGCCTCGTGGCTATCGCCGACTTCAACGGTGACGGAAAGAGCGATCTCGCCGTCGCCGCGGACTCCGGCCATATCTCTATTTTGCTCGGCACCGGGTCTGGAACGCTTGGCGCGTTCACAAACTACGACGCCGATACGAGTCCGATCGTGGCGGCCGGCGACTTCAACAACGATGGCAGAACCGATTTCGTGATGGCGAATACCGTCGCGGCGTACGCCGTGGACATTCTCCTCAATACAGCAGCTTGCGCCGACCTGTCGATCACAAAGACAGCGGTGGGAGGCGCGTTCGCGACACAAGCGCTCACCTACAACATCGCCGTCGCCAACGCAGGCCCCAGCGCCGCAACCGCGGCCACCGTCACCGACATCCTCCCCCCAGGCGCCACATTCGTGTCGGCCACGCCAACCCAGGGAACCTGTAGCGGCACAACCACCATCACATGCAACCTCGGTGGCCTGGCCAGCGGCGGAACCGCAAACATCGTGTTGCGCGTGACGCCGACGGCTACCGGGCCGTTGTCGAACACCGCCACCGTATCCGCCTCGCCGGCCGATCCGAATGGTGCAAACAACTCGTCGACATCGGCGCTCATCGTGGCTTCCCTATCGAACATCCCGGCGGTCAGCGGCTGGGCGAAAATTCTGTTGGCTCTGACCGCAGCGATCCTCGGTCTCTTCATGATGAAGAAGGACTAAGCGCTCGCTCACGCGCGGCCGAGTCGTTGTTCCGCAACGCCTTTGATCTCAGCTTTTTCCCGCCCGATACCGAAGCACCTTCACCTTCTCCATCGTTACCAGCCCGTCGTCGATCATCTCGTCGAGGATTGGAATCAATCGCTCGATGTGCTCCTCGGTGTCGACGACTTCGACGACGACGGGCAGATCGCTGGAGAGGTCGAGGAGGTGCGTCGTGTGGACGATGCTGTTCGCGCCGAAGCCGGAGGATCCGCGGAAGGCAGTGGCGCCGGCGAAGCCTTCTTTGCGCAGGCGCTCGAGCAACGCGATCTCCAGCGGTTGATGCTTCCACTGGTCCGACTCGCCGAAGAAAATCCGCACCATCATCTGGTCGCCCGTCAACGTTCGCATCGTTACCTCCCCTTACCGACCAACGATTAGCCGCGCCAGCGCCAGCCCGGCCAGCCCGGCAATGAGACAACCGAAAAACGTGACGCCGGCATTGGCGATGCCGGTTCCCCACGCCCCGGCGCGGAAGTAGTTCGTCGTCTCGTAGTTGAAGGTCGAGTAGGTCGTGAAGCCGCCCATCACGCCGGTCGTGAGCATGAGCCGCAGATCGGGCCGGATCAACTCCGTAGCCGACGACATCTGCATGATGAAGGCGATCAGAAACGACCCGAGGACGTTGACGATCAGCGTGGCCACCGGAAAGCCGGCGCCGAACGCGGCAGCAGCCCAGAGCGACGTGAGATAGCGCGCCCCGGTTCCGATCGCGCCGCCGAGGCAGATGAGGAAGAAGCGCATGGCGTTAACTACCGGTACACTAGCACCCGACTAGTGGTTTACGTAGGTCGGACTCTCCAGTCCGACTCGATGACCAGTCGGACTAGAGAGTCCGACCTACGTAAAATCACACCCACGACCGATGATCCACTTCTACCACGTCACGAAGCGCTTCGATCAGTACTCGACGGCGCTTCATGACATCACCTTTCACGTCGAGAAAGGGGAGTTCGTTTTCCTTACCGGCGCAAGCGGCGCAGGGAAGTCGACGATGCTGAAGCTGATCCTCCGGCAGATGCAGCCGACCGAGGGACAGGTCGTCGTCAACGGACGGAACTTGAAGGCGATGAAGCGCTCGCATCTCCCGCCCTTTCGCCGCGAGATCGGAATGGTGTTTCAGGATTTCAAGCTGATCGAACGGATGACTGTGTTCGAGAACCTCTCGTTCATCCTCACCGTCCTCGGCCTTCCGCCGCGCGAGCACAAGAAGCGCGCGTACGCCGCGCTGCGCGCCGTGAGCCTGCATCACAAAATGAACGCCTATCCGCTGCAACTCTCCGGCGGCGAGCAGCAACGCGTCGCCATCGCCCGCGCGCTGATCAACGATCCGCTCGTCATCGTTGCCGACGAGCCGACCGGCAATCTCGATCCTGACCTGACGCAGGAGATCATCCAGATCTTCAACGAAGCGAACCTGCGCGGATCGACGGTGCTGATTGCGACGCACGACCGCGAGCTGATCGAGCGCAGCGGCCGCCGCGTCATCACGCTCGATCACGGCCGCATCACCGACGAGAAGGCACCCGTTCCGCAACGCGCTCCGCGCGCGGAGACGCTCTTCGGGATCGGCGGCTGAACCGCGATGCCGCCGCGCGACGAGAGCCTTCCGCGAAACACGTTCACGTATTTCTTCCGCGAAGCGAGCCGACGAATGTGGGTGTCGAAGCGGACCAGCTTCGTGGCCATCGCCATGATCGCCATCTCCCTGCTCATCGTCGGCGGCTTTCTCCTCGTCGCCGACAACCTCGGGCGCGCTGTTGCGCAAGCCGAGGGGAAGTCGCGCGTGAATATCTACTTCGATGTCGACGCCACGCCGCAGCAGATCGCGACCGTCGACGCTTGGCTGGCAACGCATCCCGATTTCACATCACGCCGCTTCGTTTCGAAAGAAGCCGCGCTGGCGCGATTCAAACAGTACTTCGCCAACCTTTCCGACATCGTCGGACAGCTCGATGAGAATCCGTTTCCGGCATCGTTCGAGTGCGATGTCTCCCCGATCGTCGCGCAGTCGCCGGCATTCGCGCGGCAGGCCGCGGAGTTGCGCGCGATCGTGGGAGTTGAGCAAGTCCAGTTCGATTGGGAATGGGTGGAGACGCTGCGGAAACTGATCCGGCTCGTCAATCTGGCCGGCCTCGTGGCCGGTGGCGTGCTCGCAGTCGCCGCCGCCTTCACGATCGCGAACGTCATCCGCCTGACGATGATGCTGTACCGCGAAGAGATCGCCATCATGCGCCTGGTCGGCGCAACGGAACGGATGATTCGCGGCCCGTTCCTGATCGAAGGATTGTTGCAAGGCCTCATCGGCGCGATCGTCTCGATTGTCCTGCTCCTCGCCGCCTTCCTGGCCGGCCGCCACTTCCTCGCCCCGCGCAATTCGCTGATGTGGGGCTTCCTCTTCAACGGCTTCCTCCCCTGGCAAAAGGTCCTCTCCCTCCTCGCCGGCGGCATGCTCGCCGGCTACCTCGGCAGCTGGCTCTCGGTGCGTGAAAGCGGGGAAGAGGTGTGAGTGGGGTGTGGGGGGTGGGGAGTAGGGGGTGGGAGCGGGGGTCGGGTATGGTGAGGCGCGAAGCGCCGGAACGCTGCCGTCCCGGCGGCTGGCCCGGCGGCGTCCTCGCCGCCGACCGCACCAGTAACGCCAACGCCAATCCATCCCTTCATTCGGCGCAAGCGCATCCAATGCGATAGCCTTCGCACCGCATGAAACTCGTCGAGTGTGTACCGAATATCTCCGAGGGACGCAGAGCTGACGTGTATGAAGCGGTGGCCGCTGCGGCAGCAGGCGTCAACGGCGTCACCCTCCTCAACGTCGATCCCGGCGCCGACACCAACCGCACCGTCATCACATTCGTCGGCGAGCCGGAGGCCGTGCTCGAGGGCGCGTTCCAGCTCATTCGCAAGGGTATCGAGCTGATCGACATGAGCACCCATCGCGGCGCGCATCCCCGTATCGGTGCGGTCGACGTCGTTCCCTTCATCCCCGTCTCCGGCGTGACCATGGATGACTGCGCCGATCTCGCCCGCCGTCTCGGCGAGCGCGTCGGCCGCGAGCTGCGTGTTCCCGTCTATTTGTACGAATACGCGTGCAGCGCGCCGCACCGCCGCAATCTCGCGGACGTGCGCGAAGGCGAATACGAAGGCTGCGCGCGAAAGCTCGCTGATCCTCGATGGGTCCCCGATTTCGGTCCCGCCGAATTCGTTCCTCGCACCGGCGCCATCGTGATCGGCGCGCGCAAGTTCCTCGTCGCCTACAACGTGAACCTGAACACGCTGGATAAACGTCTGGCCACGCGCGTCGCCTTTGACGTGCGCGAGCGCGGCCGCATGAAGCGCGACGATGACGGCAACCCGATCGTCGACGCGAAGGGCGAGCCGATGTGGGAGCCGGGCCTGCTCAAGTCCGTGAAGGCAGTCGGCTGGGTCATCCCCGAATTCGGCTGCGCGCAGGTGTCGATCAACCTCACCGATCTCGACATCGCGCCGCTGCACGTCGTGTTCGACACGTGCGAGGAGCGCGCGCGCGAGCGCGGCCTGCGCGTGACCGGCTCGGAGATCGTCGGCCTCGTGCCGCGCGACGTGCTGCTCGCCGCCGGCCGCCACTACCTCGCGCGCATGGGCCGTCCGACCGGTGTTTCGGAATCGGCGCTCATGCACGCCGCCATCCGTACCCTCGGACTTTCGGAGCTCAAACCGTTCGATCCGAAAGAGCGCGTGATCGAGTATCGGCTGGCCGCTCCGGCGCGTCTGGCGTCGATGACCGTGCACGATTTCATCGATGAGCTGTCGAGCGACTCCCCCGCTCCCGGCGGCGGCTCCGTCTCGGCGCTCATGGCATCGATGGCAGCCGGGCTGGCTTCGATGGTCGCAGTCCTGTCGCACACGCGAAAAGGATTCGAGTCGAAGCAGATGGACCTCGACCGCATCGCTGTGCGCGCCCAATCATTAAAGGATGCGTTCCTCGCGGCCGTCGACGCCGACACTGCCGCGTTCGATCAACTCCTCGACGCCATGCGCATGCCGAAGTCGACACCCGAGGAGCAGGGCGCGCGCGAGGCGGCAATGACCCAAGCCACCGTCGCCGCCACCGAAGTCCCCCTTGGCGTCCTCGAAGCGTGTCCCGAAGTCATCGACCTCTGCATGGAAATCGGCCGCATCGGACTGCAGGCATCGCTCTCGGACGCCGGCGTCGGCGCCCAGGCCGCCCGCGCCGCCGCAGCCGGCGCGTACCAGAACGTCTGCATCAACCTGGCAGGATTGAACGACGCTACCCGGCGCGCCTCATTAGTCCACCGTGCCGACATAGCCTGGGACCGCGTACGGAAACTTCACGCCGAGGCGGAAGAGGCGATTCTCGTCAAGCTGAGGGAGGGCGTGCCGCCGTAGATCACAACGCTGCCGGCTCGTCGGCAGGTTGGAACACCAACTCCATCAGTCCGTTTTCTTCCGTCATCGGTCCGTTTCGTTCCGTCATCGGTCCGTTTCGTTCCGTGATCGGTCCGTTTTTGATCCGTCATCGGTCCGTTCTGTTCCGTGATCGATCCGTTTTGATCCGTCATCGGTCCGTTTCGTTCCGTCATCGGTCCATTTCGTTCCGTCATCGGTCCGTTTCGTTCCGTGATCGGTCCGTTTTGATCCGTCATCGGTCCGTTCTGATCCGTCATCGGTCCGTTCTGTTCCGTCATCGGTCCGTTCTGTTCCGTGATCGGTCCGTTTCGTTCCGTGATCGGTCCGTTTCGTTCCGTGATCGGTCCGTTTCGTTCCGTGA
>DATLVW010000476.1:0-6008 GCA_035577085.1 Thermoanaerobaculia bacterium | reverse complement strand
CTTCGACTATGACGTCCGGACGGCGCTCACGACCGACGCAGTCCTCGCCGCAGTCATCGGTCTGGCGCTGCAGGACACCCTCGGCAATCTGTTTGGCGGCATTGCCATGCACATGGAGGGAGGCTTCAACGTCGGTGATGTGCTCCACTCGGGGGACTACGTCGGCGTGGTCGAGAGTGTGAGCTGGCGCGCCACGCGGATTCGCGGCTTCAACAATCAGGCGATCGTTCTTCCTAACTCGGTCATCGCCCGCGAACGGTTGGAGGTGTTTCCTCTGGGCCGCCTCACAGGTCGCGTGCTGCCGGTCAGCGTTGACTACAACATTCCGCCGGCAACCGTGATCGGGATTCTCAGCCAGGTCGCCGCGCACGTCGACGGCGTAGCGCGTGATCTGCCGTGCTTCGCGCGTGTCGCGTCGTTCGCAGACTCCGCGGTCATCTACGAGATCAAATACCACACCCGCGATTACTCGGAGCGCGACCGCATCGATGCCGACATTCGCAAGGGGGTCTGGTACGCGTTGCACCGAAACAAGATCGCGTTCGCCACGCCGATCCGCGCCTACCAGCAATACATGCCTCCCGACGTTCAACACGCCATCAGCGACGATGATGTGCGCTCGCGCTTGAGCGAGGTGGATGTCCTCTCGCCGCTTTCCGAGGAGGCGCGTGCAACGATCGCCGCAGCCACGCGCATCCACTTCTATTCGAAGGGGGAGACGATACTCCGCCACGGCGCAGCCGGCGACTCGATGTTCGTCGTCCATGCCGGCACCGCCAGCGTGCGCCTGCCCGATGACTCACCCGAGGGATGGCACGAGGTCGCCCAACTCGGCCCGGGCACGGTCTTCGGCGAGATGGCCCTCCTGACCGGCGAGACCCGAACCGCGGACGTCGTCGCCCTGACCGACGTAACCGCCCTGGAAATCGGCAAGGACTCCCTACAGCCCATCCTGCACGGCCACCCCGAACTGGCGAGCGCAATCACCGCCAAAGTCGTCCACCGCCGCGGCCACCTCGACGCCATCCGCAGCGAGGCGTCGGAAGAGGAAGAGACCACGATCGTCTCAAGGGTAAAAGCGTGGTTCGGGCTGTGAGCTCGTGGGGTGGTTTGATGTTCTTGGGAGAGACTCATGGATCTCGCTGATCTGGTTCACGCGATCCTGACCGGGGATCTGCTCGCTGCCCGTCAATGGGTTGCTGACTCGCAACGTGCCCGGATCGAGTGGGAGCGGTACGAGAAGCCTGCGGGACTGGACGAGCGCGAGATGATCGTTGCTGCTGGCTTGGCGGAACTGTTGGCAGGAAGGGCAGGGATTCCCGCTCCGCCGTGGACCACTTCGGTTGGGCCGCAGGATGGACTCCTCGTGCTCGATCCGGGACTCGAGCTGATGCCGCGTTCGTTCGAGCAGGCGAAGAGAAATGGTCCGGAGCCATTACGCCGGCGAAACATGATCGCCTCGCCCGACTTCCTGGACATCCGGTAGGACTCATGAAGCGCCTGCTCATCGTCGAAGACAAGGAATCGCTCGCGCTGATGTTGCGCGAGACCGTTGAGGCCGAGGGGCTGGAGGCGGATGTCGCGCTCGATGGGAAGGAGGCCGTACGGAAGCTGGCGGCGGGCAATCGATACTTTGCCGTGCTCACCGATCTGCGCATGCCGGGGGCGGACGGGATTGCAGTGCTGCGTCAAGTCAAAGAGAGCGATCCCGATTGCCCGGTGATCGTGATGACCGCGTTTGCCACGATCGAGAACGCGGTCGAGGCGATGAAGCTTGGCGCGTACGATTTCGTGCAGAAGCCGGTCGATGCCGATCATCTTCTGCTCCTCCTCCGGCGCTGCCGCGAGAACCGCGAGCTGCGCTACGAGAACATTCTGCTGAAGGATGAGTTCCGGCAGCGCTACCGCCTCCCGGCGATCGTCGGCGAGTCGGCGCGCATCGTCGAAGTATCCAACGCCATTCAGCGCGTGGCACCGACCGATTCGACCGTGTTGCTGCAGGGGGAGTCGGGAACGGGGAAGGAGCTCTTCGCCCGTGCCATCCATCAGCTCTCGCCGCGCCGCGACCGCCCGTTCGTCGCCATCAACTGCGCCGCCATTCCGGAGACGCTCATCGAGAACGAGCTTTTCGGACACGAGAAAGGTTCGTTCACCGGCGCCACCGGACGGCAGCTTGGCAAGTTCGAACTGGCCGACAGCGGAACGATTTTCCTCGATGAGATCGGCGAGCTCGGTCTCGGCGTGCAGTCGAAGATCCTGCGTGTGATTCAGGAGCGGCGCTTCGACCGCATCGGAGGCACGAGCACGCTCGAAGTCGATGTCCGCATCATCTGCGCCACGAACCGCCCCCTTGCGGGCGAGGTAAAGGAAGGCCGCTTCCGCGAAGACCTCTTCTTCCGCATCAACGTCTTCCCGGTCACCGTGCCGCCGTTGCGAGCGCGGCGCGAGGACATCGATGGGCTCGCCGATTTCTATTTGCAGAAGTTCGCCCGCGAGCTAAAGAAGCCCTCGCTGCGGATTGCTGCCGATGCTGCCGAGACATTGCGCGCGTACGACTGGCCGGGCAACATCCGGGAGTTGGAGAATTGCATCGAACGGGCGGCCATCCTCTGCGACGGCGGCGTGATCGAGCGTCGCGATCTTCACATCGAAGCCCCTTCGACTGACGCGCTCCGCGATGCCCTCGATCTCTCCGGGACGTTGGAGGAAGCCACCGCGCGTACGGCACGCCTCGTGGAGCGGCTGAAGATCGCCGAGGCGCTGGAGCAAACGAATTCGCGCGCGGATGCAGCAGAAAAGCTGGGCATTTCCGTCCGCACGCTAGCCGCGAAGATGAAAGAGCACGGCATCGAGGAATGACGGTGATCTCAGACCCTATCCCCACCGCGCGCGACGTCATCAATCACCTCAACGAGCGCTTCCTCGCGCACGGCCTGCCCTATCGGCTCGATCAGATCACCGTGCTTCCCTACGTCTCGCCGTTGTGGATGGCCAACTGGTCGGTGCCACAGCTCGACGACGCGCCCGAGCGCGACATCATCGATCAGGAGATCGCTGAAGCGCGTTGGAAGTGGCCGCAAGTTCGTGATGAAGAGTGGGAGCTCAACCCTCCGGTAGCCACCTGAATGGAGACTGCTTTCGATCTCGTCTCCGGCAAGTCTTGTCTTCGGTTGACCCTTATCAAATCATTGGAGCTATCCGCCCGATCCAACCATCGAGGCGAGACGCCCCGATGGCCGCGGGCGAGACGCCCACACTCCTCAGTCCGCGTCGTAAGGAGTGCGGTCGTCTCGACCGCGGGCACTCGGGCGTCCTCGCCCGAGTGCTGTAAGGGCGGAGGTCGAAATGGCCGCGTAACTACTCCCGCCAAGTGATCAGCAGGTCCGGCATGCGCGTCACGCGTCCCGCACCGTCGACGATCGCAACCTGAACGTCCGTCTTATCCCGCACGCCGGGAGGACGATGTTCGATGTGCGCCGCGAACGAGGGGAGCGTCGTCTCGCGATACCACGGATACATCCCGCTGATCTGCGCGTTGGGAGTTCGCGCTGCCACGATGCGCACGCGTCCACTATCGATGAGAACGTCGACTTCGCGAATACCCGCTGGCGACAGAGCCCATCCCGATACGTCGAGCGGACCGGTGAACGTCGCGTTGTAACGTGGCCGGTCGATTCGTCCGAACGTTGCGTTGTTGTACGTCGGTTTACCGTCGAGAAGACGCTGCAGCTCTTCGTTGGGCACGGTGCGCGGGCCGCGTCGCAGCGCGAAGAGCCAATCGCCATTCATTTCGTGATCGAAGCGGCGGACGAAGACCAGTCTCCCTTCATCGAGCCCGCGCCGGATCCAGTTGAAGGCGATGCCGGGAAGTGGGCTGAAGGAATCGATGTGGATGAGGACGAAGCGGCATCCATTCTTCTCCAGCAGATCGAACATGGTGTCGCCGAGCGGTTCGGTGCGCAGGCGGCGGTGCAGCGGCGGCTCGAAACCGGAGATGCCGTTGAACAACGCAACGTGGGAAGACGCGGCGCCGAGGAGATAGCGATATTCGAGATCGTTGCGGAGCGGCAGTTCGATGAGAGGCCCGGCATGCGTTGCGGCAAGCCAGCGTTCGAAGGGAGTCGGCTCACTCAACGCATGCTCCCAGCGAATGCGCGGCCAGACGTCGACGGCCGCAAGCAGCGCGAGCACGATCAGCGTCCGCCGTCGCATGCGCGCGAGCGCCACCGCCGACGCGGCTGCCAACCCGGCGTATCCGATGAGCGCCCATCGCGCGGGCGCGCGCGTGGCGCGGAAACCGGGGACGTCGTGAAAGAAGATCGAGTGAAAGAACGCGTGCAGTCCGAAAGAGCCGATCACGCCGACGACGATCCAGAGCGCGGCGATCCACAATTCGACCGGAAAGCGCGAGTGGCCGATCCATGCCCGCAAAGGCAGGCGCGCGATGATTGCGATGACGAGCAGAGTCATCGGAATCGTCGATGAGTGAAGCACGAGCCCAACCGCGGTGGCGATGACGAGGAGAGCGATCAGCGCGTCGAGCCAGCGAAAGCGATACCTTCGCGGCTCCTCCTCAACCTCGGCAACCGCACCTCTGCGCACGAACGCCGCGATCGTCAGCGCGATCAGCAGCAGACCCGGAAACAGCTCCCGCTCGCTGTGATGCCAGGCGTCGGGAACGAGGTTCCCGTAAACCGCGCTGTTCCCAGATGGCACGAGCCAGTCGGCCGGCATCGCGGAGGCGCCGAGCGTCTCGCCGTCGCCGCGGCGCATGTCGTACTCCTTCGCCACGATCGCGTACGGCAGCAGCACCGGCAAAATGGCGAGGCTCGCGATCGCCAGCGCCACGATGAGCGTCAGCCAGAAGCGCCGGTTGCGCCGTTCCGCGATCGCGATCAATACAAGCGTCAACGCCAGCGCCACGGCGCCGAAAAGGAACAAATAGATGTTGATGGTGGCGCTTGCCGCGAATGCGATCGCCACCAGCGCTGCGTATTTCTTCGAAGGTTTACGTCGGTACAGGATCAACGCCGCGAGCAGCAGCGCCGGCGTTGCGCTCCAGATGATCTGCACGTGCGCGAGATGCCCGAGTTTGTAGGGGACGAAGCCGTACAGCAGGCCGGCGATTGCCGATGCTGCGGTCTTCCCCGTAACAACGCGCGCGAGAAGGTACCCGGCATACGCGGAGATGGCGATGCCGAGAAGCATGGCGAGGTTGTAGACCGCGAGCGGCGGCAGCCCGGCAAGGTGAAACGGCAAGACCACCAGTGCGATCCCGATGAGGTTCTCGCTGTAGGCCAGCGGGTACCTCGAAGGATAGAAAATCGGCGCGTCGAAAATGTGCTGCGGTGCATGCGTCAGCGCGTAGCAATCCCAATCGATGATCCATGCGTTCAGCAGCGGATCGCCGAGGTCGGAGACCGCGGTATCGAGACGCGCGGCGAGCGGCCACGTGGCCGCGATGGCCACGAGGAGGTATGCACAAACGATCGCGGCCTCCCGGCCGGCGCGCTTGGCTACATCCACTTCGCCAGCCAATCCCACAGCTCGCCGTACCAGTGCCGGCTGTCCTCGGGATTGAGTATCCAGTGGTTCTCATCCGGCCACACCAGCAGTTTGCTGGGGATGCGGCGGCGCTGCAGGACCGACCAATTCTCGAGCGTCTCGTTCATCGGCACGCGGAAATCGTGCTCGCCCACGGAGAGGAGCATCGGCGTGTGGAACTTTGCCGCGTAGCGGATCGGGTTCTGCTCGCGCCACACTTTGCCCTGCTCCCAGACGGGCCCGAGGTTCGTGAGCTCGCGGTGATAGATGCCGTCGCTCGTGCCCCACTGCGACTCCAGATTGATCTCGCCGGCGTGGCTGACGAGGCACTTGTAGCGCGTCGTCGTCGCTTCCAGCCAGTTCGCGAGGTGACCGCCGTAACTCGCACCGCCCGCGGCCATGCGTGTGCCGTCGATGAACGCGAAACGTTTGACCGCTTCGTCCGCCGCCTCGTTGAGCTCCTC
>DATLVW010000475.1:0-2520 GCA_035577085.1 Thermoanaerobaculia bacterium | reverse complement strand
CAGCGCGTGGCTTACTCGGACCGCGAAGGGAATGAAACGACGTTCGATTTCTCCGGCTTCACGAAACGCAGCGTAGCATCCGACTTTTTCCACTTCACACCGCCGGCCGGTGTGGAGGTGGTTGAACAATAGGGAGTGGGGAGTCGGGGGTCGGGGGTCGGAGAGAGCAACCGTTCATACCGTCTTTGGCAACGAACCGGCTTTTTCTCCGACCCCCCACCCCCTACTCCCCACGCCCCACCCAGGAGGTCCCTTGGCTCAGGAATTCTCATTCGACGTCGTTTCCAAAACCGAAATGCAGGAAGTTTCGAATGCGGTGCAGCAGGCGCAGAAAGAGCTGGCCCAGCGATTCGACTTCAAAGGGAGCAAGAGCTCGATCGAGCTTGCTGCCGAAGAGATCGTGCTCGCCAGCGATGACGAGGGCAAGCTGCGCAGCGTTAAGGACATCCTCGAATCGAAACTGGTGAAGCGCGGCGTCTCGCTCAAAGCGATGGATTACGACGTGCTCGAGCAAGCGATGGGCGGCACGGTGCGGCAGCGAGCCAAGATCGTGCAGGGGATCGAGATCGAGAAAGCGAAGGCCATCGTGAAGGCGATCAAGGAGGCGAAGCTCAAGGTTCAGGCCTCGATTCAGAGCGATCAGGTCCGCGTCACCGGCCGCACGAAAGACGATCTCCAGAAAGCCATTGCCCTCGTGAAGGGAAAGGATTTCGGGATCCCGCTGCAGTTCACCAACTACCGCGGTTGAGGCTTCCTGACCATTCGTTTATTCTGTCCCCCGTGACGTCGCCCCCAATCAGCAGCGCGCCGGTCGAGCAGCTCTCGCGCGCAGACCATCTCCTCGACCTGGTCGCGCCGAAGCTCCAGCTCGTCGAGCTCGAGTTGAAGCGCAACTTCGAGTCGGGCATCAAGACCCTGCACGACGTCGGCGAGCACATTCTCGCCGGCGGCGGCAAGCGGTTACGGCCCGCCCTGCTGCTGCTCGTCGCGAAAATGCTTCGCTACGAAGGCCATCGAGACGTCACGTACGGAGCGGTCGTCGAATTCATCCACAACGCCACGCTCGTTCACGACGACATTATCGACGAGGCCGAAGTCCGGCGCGGGCGGACTTCGATCAACTATCGCTGGGGGAACAACCTCACGGTCCTGGTCGGCGACTACATCTTCATGCACTCCATGTCGATGGCGCTTGCTGAGGGCAACCTTGACGTGCTGCGGCTGCTGTCGACCACGACCATCAAGATGATCGAGGGGGAGATCCTCGCCCTCGAGCACAACGGACGCGCCGATGTCTCGGTCGACGACTACTTCACGATCGTCGAGCGGAAGACGGCGCTGCTGTTCGGCGCTTGCTGCCGCATCCCTGCCTATCTCGTCGATCAGCCGGAAGCGATCGGCCAGTCGCTCTTTTCGTACGGCGTCAACCTGGGTATCTGCTTCCAGCTCATCGACGACATTCTCGACTTCACCTCGAGCACAGAAGTCCTCGGAAAGCCGGCGCTCTCCGATCTCAAGGAAGGCAAGCTGACCCTGCCCTTGATCCTGGCCATGCCTCGGGCCACCCCGGCGGAGCGCGAGAAGATCGCACTCATCGCCGCGATGAAGTCGTTCGAAGGGATCGACCCCGCCGAGATGCTGGCGCTGGTGCGCAAGTACGAGACGCTCGACGAGACGCGCGCCATCGCCCGCGACTACGCGAACCGCGCGCGTACCGCTCTCGAACCGTTCGCCGACTCGCCGGCACGGGAAGCGCTGGAGATGGCGCTCGACTTCGTGCTCGAGCGGGACCGCTGAACGAGTCGGTGTCGTCCGGCTTGACATGGTGAGTACTTTATCATAGAAAGTACTCATGAGGCATTGCTAGCACAGACAAGAGTGTCAGTGCCACACAACCCCGGGACTTCGATCCGGTGCAACTCGAAGCCTGAAGTGACTTGGATTTCCTGGAAGAGCCCCAAGTCGCCGAATCAGCGCCTCGAAGCCAGAAGTGATGTGGCACAGACACTCCTGTCTGTGCAAGCCAGCTACGAGAGCAGTTCCATGATCTCGGCCATGCCCGCACGGGCGCGTAGCTGGATGCTCTCGCTGTCCCGTCCGCCGGAGATGCGCAGGACTTTGTTGTACTGCTCTACCGCCTTCGCGTAGTCCTGCAGGCAGCGATGGTAGATCTCGCCCTTGCAGAGCTTAGCCTCGGCGTTGAGCGGATCGAGCTCGAGGATCTTGTTCAGGAAGATGAGCGCTGCGTCGTACTTCCGCTCTTCGAGTGCCATTTTGTAGCGGAGCCGGTAGAGCGTGATCAGCTCGTTGTTCTTCGGCGCGATCCAGGCACCCGGCAGGTAGTTGCGAATCGCCGACAGAAGACGATTGTCGTGATTGGAATTCGAGCGCTTGATCTCCAGCCGCTGTCGCATCACTCACACCCTCCCGTAATCTGTGTCACTCGAATGACATCATCTTAGTTTCGGAAACGGCGATCGTCAAGAGGTTGACTATTGTTTTGTGGAGTTGGTTTTCGAG
>DATLVW010000474.1:0-8292 GCA_035577085.1 Thermoanaerobaculia bacterium | reverse complement strand
CAGGGAAGATTTGTATCGCCGAGGTGGAGGAGTTGGTCGAGCCGGGCGAGATCGATCCTGATTGCGTCCACACGCCGGGGATTTTCGTGCACCGCGTCGTCGTGGCGAAGCGCGTCAAGCGCATCGAACAGCGCACTGTGCGGAAGGGGTAACCGATGTCATTAACAAGAGATCAGATCGTTCGCCGCGCGGCCGAAGAGCTGCGCGACGGTTTCTATGTCAACCTCGGCATCGGAATGCCCACGCTTGTGGCGAACAACATCCCCGAGGGCATGGACGTCATCCTTCAATCCGAGAACGGCATCCTCGGCCTCGGGCCATTCCCCGCCGACGCCGACGTCGATCCCGATCTCATCAACGCGGGCAAACAGACGGTTACCGTGTTACCCGGAGCATCCTTCTTCTCCAGCGCCGATTCCTTCGGCATGATCCGCGGCGGCAAAGTCGATCTCTCCATCCTCGGGGCAATGCAGGTCTCTGCACAAGGCGATATCGCCAACTGGATGGTGCCCGGCTCGATGGTGAAAGGGATGGGCGGCGCGATGGACCTCGTCGCAAGCGCCAAGCGCCTCATCGTGACGATGGAGCACGTCACGAAAAAGGGAGAGAAGAAGATCCTCGACGCCTGCAACCTTCCGCTCACCGGCGTGAAGTGCGTCGATCGCATCATCACTGACTATTGCGTGATCGATGTGACGGCCGAGGGATTGAAGCTGATCGAGGTGGCGCCCGGTGTGAGCGCCGATGAGGTTCAGAAGCTGACGGAGCCGCGGCTGCTCATCGGCAGCGACTTGAAAGAAATCCGCGTCTGACGCCTACGTCGCCATCACATCCATCTCATTCGACACATCGAGGCTCTCGAATTGGGCGCCGAGGGCTTTGACGCCGAACCAGAATTCAGCGACGAGGACGGCTACCGCGGGCATCGTGGCGACGGCGACGAAGGCGGCGTTGCCGGAGAAGAATTTGTAGGCGACCCAGAGCGATGGCGCGAAGACGATCGCTGCGGGAAGTAGCGATACGACAAGGACGAGGATGTTGCCGGCGAGTGTTACCAGGCGCTGGCCGGTCATGACAAAGCCGCGCGGTTCGTCCTTGCTGCGAACGGCCCAGCCGGGGAAGAGCACGGGCACAGCGTTGCGGATGAGGAGCTGAATGGCGCAGACGGGAATCGTCAACAGAAGGACGGTGACGATGAACTGAGGCGTTGCGACCATGCGCATCCAGCGGTTGGTTTGCTCGGCCATCGCCATCAGGACGGACGCGGACGACGCGAACATCATTTCCAGAATCGAGATGACGGCCAGCGGTGCGGCGATCTCCGCGGCCACGAGGCGCTCGCCGCTGATCGGGTAACTTTTCAATACCTCGAGGCGCGGCATGTCGAGTCGGAGATCGTTCGCGAACATGTTCGGCCCAAGGAGGGGAAAGAAACCGGCGAGGACGAGCAGTCCTGTGCCGATCATCAGGTACCCGGACGCGTCGTGCGTCCACATCGCCAGACCCAGCAACAAGGCCATAGTCGCCGCGAGGATGACGACCCAGGTTATCGAGTTGCGCATCAGGGCGATGAGATTCTTCCAGATGATCGCCACTTCGACCGGCCCGGTCTCCGCGAGTTTGAAGAGCGCAGGCGCGCGGCGAAACATGACGAACGAGCCGATGCGCTGACTGTGCTGCCGCTCCCGGCGGACCGCTCGGCGCTGCGATGTGCTGATGGATGCCTCCTCGAAGGAGACATTGAGCGCTGAAGCGATGAAGAAGAAGATAACGCCGAGCGCAGCGACGACCAGCACCGAGTCCACGAGCGTGGTCAGCGATCCCGGCAGCGCAGCAGACGCGAAGAATTTCGGCACGAAGAGAATCGCGGCAATGACCGGCTTTTGAAAGAACGCTTCGATCGCCGCACGCGCGGAGCCTCCCGCCTTGATCGTCTGTTGGTAATTGGCCGGAATGGCGATCGGTCTGATGGTGTGGATCTGTTTCAGTACGAGCGCGTAGAGGCCGCCGATGATCAGCGCGACGACGCCGAGGCGCGGGAGAAAGCTGATGTGAAACTGACGGAGGCGCGCGCGGCCTTGCGAGACCATCGTGAAGTAGACCGCCATCACGGAGAAGGCGGCCCAGGTGCCGATGAAGTATCCCTGCCGCGTGCCGATGATCGTCAGCATCACGGCGCTGAAGAGTGCTTGTGGCTGCGCGCGGAGGATCTTGTAGAGCAGTAGATCGCGGCGGCGCAGTGGGGCAGGAAAGAGAAAGGCGATTTCCGCCTCGCTGAAGTCGAGACCGCCGGAGTCGGCCGGCAGCGCCCACGCGGCAATCATCATGAACAGCACGACGACGCTGGCGAAGTCGACGATGACCGCGTTGAACGAAAGATCACGGATTCGGGCGAGGGCGACGCCGCTGTTGTGCGCGCGCCGGAAAAAGAAGAACCAGAAGTACGCGGCGCCGGCGACGGCCCCGATCAGGTAGCGCGGCTCGCGGAGCTTCCGCAGTCGCTGCAGGATGCGGTTCTTGAACGTGAGGAGCGCAACAGTGGCAAACGTCCCGATCACGTTGCCGGCGTCTCCTCGGCGGTGATCCTCAGGAACGCTTCCTCGAGCGAGAGATCGCTCCGGCCTTTGGCGAGCGCGAACTTCAGATTGTCGATGGTGTCGTAAGCGATCCGCGTGCCGTTCTGGATCACGGCCACGGTGTCGCAGAGCTCCTCGACGAGATGCAGCAGATGCGAGCTGAGGATGACCGACGCGCCGGCCTGCGACCGCCGGACGATCGATTCCTTCATGCGGCGGATGCCGAGGGGATCGAGACCGGTGAGCGGCTCATCGAAGATCAGAACGTCGGGTTCGTGAATGAATCCGCACGCGATCATCAGCTTCTGTTTCATACCGCGCGAGAGCTCGGCAGGAAGCGCCTTCCGTTTGTCGGTAAGCTCGAATTCGTTCAGAAGCGGATCCATTTTCTCGCGCACGCCGGTGACCTGATACAACCGCCCGACGAACTGCAGGTGCTCTTCGACGGTGAGGTAATCGAAGAGCCGTGGCTCGTCAGGCATGAAGGCGAGGTGGCGCTTGGCGTCGACGGCATCGTTGCGCAGATCGAAGCCGCAGATGCGAATCGTGCCGTCGGAAGGCGGGTGGATGCCCGCCAACGCGCGGAGCGTGGTCGTCTTCCCCGCGCCGTTCGGCCCAACGAGCCCGAGCACCTCGCCGCGCTTCACGGCGAAGGAGAGATCCTTCACCGCCACGAGCGAGTCGTAACGTTTGGTGAGGCCGGAGACCTCGATGCCGTAGTCCATGTGTGGGAATCATACGGTTTTCGCGGGTGTCGGTTTTCGGAGCGGGGAGTGGGGGGTGGGGAGTGGGGGGTGGGAGATCAGCAATCTGCGCGATGACACGGAAGGGGGCAGACCCGAAGTGGAAGTGACAGTTCAATCGCGATTTGTCTGAGCTTCCTGCCAGCGCCATCTTCCGTCACTTCCACTTCCGGTCTGACCCCTTCCGGAAACCACTTCCACTTCGGGTCTGACCCCTTCCGAATCGCTGACCCGTCCTCCCCCCCACTCCCTACACCCAACCCCCCCGCACCACCCGGCACCCTTTGTGAAAGCTCAGCCTTGCATATGTCTCGCTCTGTGCCTTGGAAGCCGATTGCGCTCGTCACGACTACGGCGTCCATCCTTCTCCTGCTGCTCCTTCTACCGGCGTGCTGTTGCGTGAAGGGGCCGTTGGCGCCGATCAGCGGGCCGCCGAAGATCGAGACGCCGCTCATCGGCACCGAGCCGATTCCTACGCCCACCGAGGCGGCGGCGAAGGCGCCGACGCAGACGATGATGCGCAACGTCTGGTTTCACATCGATCAGGACTCGTATCTCGATATTCATTCGTTGCGCGGCGAGATGGTCTCGAAGACGCCGGGCGCGCCGCTGAACTTCGACAACAAGCTCGCCTTCATCCTGAAGGTCGATACCGGCACGATCGGCATGCGCAGCGCCAGCCTCGACGTGCTGATGAACCGCTACATCTTCGGGTACCCGAATGCGCCGCTGCGCAATCTGCACATCGAGATGGCCGGAAAGCAGTTGAAGCAGACCGGCATCATTCACAAGATCGTCGACATCCCGTTCACCATGTTCGCGGACGTCTCGGCGTCTAATGGAAAGATTCGCATCCATCCGACGAAGATCGACATCTGCGGGATCAATGGAGCCGGCTTGCTCAAAGCGGTCGGCATGACGCTCCAGAAGATGTTGAAGATGCCGGAGGAGCGCGGGATCAAGGCGGAGGGAAACGATCTGCTGCTCGATCCGCAGCGCGCCTTGCCGCCGCCGCAGGTGGAGTTGCATCTCGTCAGCGTCCGCGTCGAGGGCGATGAGTTGATTCAGGTCTTCGATGCCGGCCTCCATCTGCCTGAGCTGACCTTGCCGCATCCGGAGGAGAAGAACACGATGTACTACCGCGGCGGCACGCTACGGATGGGGAAACTGCTGATGGTCGATGCCGACATGCAGGTCGTCGATTCCGATCCGAGCGATCCGTTCGATTTCGATATCGACCATTACAACGACCAGCTCGTGGCCGGTTTCGTTCGCAATCAGCCGAACTACGGCCTCTTCGTCTTCATGCGCGATTTCTCCGACCTCGGCAAACCGGCGCGGCCCGGCGAGCGGATGCACTGAAACGAAAAAAGGACGGCTCGCAGGCCGTCCTTCCAGGGGTTGTCTGTGCGAACGTTACTGGCCTTCGACTGTGACGTTGGCTGCCTGCAGTCCCTTCGGACCCTGCACCATGTCGAACTCCACCTGCGCGCCCTCGGCGAGCGAACGGAAGCCCTTCGACTGGATCGCAGAAAAGTGCACGAAGACGTCCTCGCCGCTGGCCGACGTGATGAAGCCAAAGCCCTTCGCATCGTTGAACCACTTGACCGTACCGGTGCTACGCATTCTGAGAATCTCCTCTGGTTGGTTTCTTCTTTGTCCAGCGCAGCCACTTGCTGCGCCAAGCCCGGACCAACATTCGGTTATGGATACCTATTTCCGTCCGGCGAATGGCTGAGCGTTGAACGCTTACGCCGTCCGATCCGACCGATCTGACCGATATGTTTCGCTGGGCGACTCGATCACCTCGGCAGGGACAACCACGCTCCGGCGCTTTCTTCGCACGGACAGTGACGTCGCCAGTCCGACGAGGGCGAGGGTGGCGATCGTAGCGGCCAGCGGGGTGACCGTGGCGTGGGTTGGCTCAAGGGTGATGTCGAGGCGGTCGCGCATTTCGTTCAGTGCCGCGAGGTGATCGGGGACCTTCGCGACCGGCAGTGCATCCTTTGTCGAGCGCAAGGTCGTGATTACGATCAGATCGGGGCCCTGCTCGACGTGTTGCTCGTAGTGCAGCGCCGGACTGCCGACGACGATGTCGTGCTCCTGGATCTTGGGGCTCGCGCCGCCGCGGACAATCAGGCGCTCGGTGACATCGAGCGGGTACTCGATCGCCAGAGGGGTGGAGCGGACGAGCGTCGTCGGACGGTCGAGATGCTTTTCCACGGCGCGCGGGTAGTAGGTCCACGAGCCGGTCTTCCAGAGGTCGCGGATGGTGTAGCGCTCGCGCAGGACAATGATGTTGCGGAGGCGGTCGTCGTCGATCGACGGCGCGCCAAGTGCTTCGATGTGCGGGTGGTCGGCGGCGTAGCGGTTGAGGTGATCCTTGGCCACGTCGGCGAGCGATTCCGACGCAAGCTTGGAGCGAAGCTCGTCGGCGTCGCGGGCTGTGTAGGTCGACGTGACTGCAAGGATGTGTGATGGATTCGCGGCGTGGCCCGATGCGTCCGCGGGCGAGATCACTTCCTCCACCGCGATGGTGCCATGCGTGCGAATCACGATCGGCGTCAGCCCGTTTGAATCGGGCCGAACGACGAACGCGCGCTCGTCGCTCGGCGTGTCGATCGTGGTAAGCGTTCCGCCCTGATCGGAGAGCGTGCCGTCGATCCAATAGATCTTGCCGCCGTCGGCAACCTCCGTGATCACGTGATCGAAAAGGAAGGGCGACGGTAGGTATTCGTCGAGCCGTTGACGCAGCTTGGTATTGACGAGCGCCGGCCAGGCCTGAACGCCGAGTTGACGAAGGAGCGCCGCGAGCAGGAGCGCTTTGTCTTTGCAGTCGCCGTAGCGCTGGGCGAGGACGACGGATGGCTGCCGCGGTTCGTGCGAGCCGCGGCCCATCTCGATGCCGAGGTAGCGGATGTCGTCCTGAACGAAGCGGATGGCGGCGACGATGCGGCCCTCGCGGTCGGGGTGTGTGGCCGAGATCTCGTTCGCGAGCGCTGTCACCGCGGCGCGGGAAGCATCGTCGATTCTAAAGAGCCCGTCGGCCCACTTCGCGACTTCGCTCCACGATCCGTACTCGGAGACCTGCAGCGTTTCAAACGCGTCGTACCAATCCGGCGTCGAATCCTCGGTGTCCGTCGCCGGTACGTCGCGCCGCTGCCAGACGTAGACATCGGTTTCGCCGCGATGCTCGACGGTGGCCGGCTTGCTGGTGTGCAACGGGCGCGACGCGGGCCAGATCAGACGGTGGCGGATGAGCCGTGTCGGAACGGTGGCGCTGAAGTCGAATTCGCCGGCGTAGCGCCCGCCGAGGAGAGGGTTCGAGCCTTCAAGCGACCAGGAGTAATCGATGACATCGCCGGCGCGCACGTCTTTGAGGAAGAGGAGTGCCGTGAGCTGACCGTCGTAAATGCGGTCTTCCGATTCCGACTCTTTCTCGATGATGCGCACGTCTTCGCGCGTCAGCTCGTCGATCCGCTTGCCGTCACGGATGAGGCCGACGTCGTGGATCACGAGGCGCTCGTACGAAGGATCGAAGTCGATGCTGATCTCCGACGCGTTCTGCACGCCGGCCGAGGTGAGCACTTTGCGCACATCGCGGAAGTACTCGTCGACGTTGGCGCCGACCACGCGAATCTGATGGTCTTCGAGCAGCCCGTCGATGCCGGACCGGACGATGCGCTGCGGGGCATGGAGATCGGGATGGAGCACGTCGGCCCAGGCCGGAGCGGGACGGACGTCGAACTGGCCGGCGTCGTCGGCGCGGACGGCGGGACGGGCAACCGGCCGGGCAAGTGCGAACGGGCCGAGTGCCGCAATCAGGAACGAAAGGACGATCGTGCGCAAGTGATCAGCGTGAACGCGTACGGGAGCGATTGGATTTCGCTGCCCACGAACAAATGGGACACGCGCTCTGATCGTGATTGCGAGCGGGACAGTACTGGCGGCCGAAGTAGATGATCTGCAAGTGGCGGCGGCTCCATTCGTCCCGAGGAAAGACTTTCTTGAGGTCGCGCTCGGTTTGCTCGACGCTCTTTCCGTTCGACAGCCCCCAACGCGCGGCGAGCCGATGGATGTGCGTATCGACCGCGAAGGCGGGCTCACCGAAGGCCTGCGACATGACAACGCTGGCGGTCTTGTGGCCGACGCCGGGCAGTTTTTCGAGCGCGTCCATATCTCGCGGGACCTTGCCTCCGTGCTCATCGACCAGCGTCTGCGCGAGCTTGCGGATGTTGCGCGCTTTGCCGGGAGCTAGTCCGCAACTTCTTATCAGCGCCAGGATTTCTGCTTCGCTCATCGCCGCGAGTTTCTTGGGCGTCGAAGCTCTCGCGAAAAGCCAGGGCGTGACTTTGTTGACCTGCACGTCGGTAGTCTGCGCAGAGAGAACGACGGCGACGAGCAGCGTGAAGGGATCGGCGTGCTCGAGGGGGATGGGAGGGGCGGGGAAGAGATCGTCGAGGATCGTTCCGATGCGTGATGCTTTTTCCTTCTTCGTCATGGTTCGAAAAACAGCAACCACAGAGACACTGAGGACACAGAGAGTGCATCGTAACCTCTGTGACCTTTGTGTCTCTGTGGTTTAACACCTACGCCAGATCGAAGAGCAGCACTTCCCCATCGCCCGCGATCGTTACCCGCGGCTCGGCCTCGATCGCGGCGCCGTCACCGGCGGTGAGCGGCTTGCCGTTCACGGTCACCGTTCCTCGCGCGACCTGCACCCACCCGTAGCGGCCTGGACGAAGATCCTGCGTTACCGTGGCGTTGTCGCGAAGCGTCGTCGTGTAGAGATCGGCGTCCTGGTGAATGGTCACTGACCCGTCGCGTCCGTCGTGCGATGCGACGAGACGCAGACGTCCGTCGCGCTCAGCGGGCGGAAACACCTTCTGCTCGTAGCTGGGGGTGATGCCGTGCCGCTCGGGAAGAATCCAGATCTGGAGAAGATGCACGAGCTCGTCCGATGCATTCTTCTC
>DATLVW010000473.1:0-3057 GCA_035577085.1 Thermoanaerobaculia bacterium | reverse complement strand
GTAGATGTAAACCTGATGCGCGCCGCCGTCGCGGTTCGAGACGTAGGCGATGGTCTTTCCGTCCGGCGACCAGGCCGGCCCGTTGTCCTGATGTTTGACGTCACTGATCAACTTTGGTGCGCCGCCCGCCGACGGCATGATGTAGACCCCGCTGAAGCTCTTGTTCGCCTTGAGATCCGGCGTGGAGACGTCATACGCGATCCACTGGCCGTCCGGCGAGAGCTGCGGACCTCCGATGCGATGAATCGACGCGAGATCCTCAAACGTCATCGTGCGTTGCGCCGCGACCGTCGAGGCCAGGGCGAGAAGTACCAGGGTGAATGTGAAGCGCCTCATGGTTGAAACCTCCGTGTTTGAAAGGATGAAGGCAGAAGGCAGAAGGCAGAAGGAGCGCTAAGCCGGGTCGTTCCTCATCCTTCTGCCTTCTGCCTTCATCCTTCTGCTTTTCATCGTATGTATCCGAGCGACCGCAGATTCTCGTAATACTCCTCATTCATTTTCGTTGCTTGCTGCCGCGAGACGCGTGAACCGTAACTGGCGATGCGCGGCGGTTCGCTGCCGGCGAGCGTGCGGCCGGACATCTCGTTCGATGGTGGGAAGCCGATGAGTGCGCAGAGGGTCGGGGCGACATCGAACGGGGTCGTGGTCGGTGCCAGCGCGAACGTCGACGTAAGCACCGCCTGACCGGCCTGATGATCGCCGGGCATTCCGACGACGATCACATCGAAGCCGCGCGCACGCAGTGCTTCGACCGCGGCAACCACCCCGTCGAGTGCGTGAACGGACGCTGTCAACCTGGCCGACGGATCGATGGCCAGCCGGTTGAGAATCACGTCGAGCGCAGGGAGATAAACCGTGGCAAAGCGCGGCTTGTCAGCATCGGCTGCGTGCAAAAGCCGCTTGATCGATATTTCATCGACACGAAGCGCGATCATCTCCGGAGCTCCGCCGCCGGATGCTGCCGCGGCGAAGACCGGCATTTGGCCGATGGAGTCGAGTGCGCCGGCGTGCGCATCGTCAGCCGTCCACCAGTTCACTGCGACGCTCGGCACTCCTCGGGCCGCGAAAATCTCCCAGACGAAATCGCGCCGGCGCACCGTCGGCGGAAGCGGCTCCCGCTTCGCCAGCCCCACCGCGCCGCCCAGACCGCGGAGCACGATGTCGCGCTGTGACACCGATTGCAGCAGATGACCACCGTTCCATAGCCTGACGCCTTCAACCGAACGTACGCCGTGCAGAACAGTCTTCACGCCGGTACCGAGCGAGGCCCACCGCTCCGTAGTGGAACCGCCGCGCAGCGGTGCGACGGCGTAAGTCGCGGGAAGCGCCGTGACCAGGTCGGGGCGAGAGCGGAGGATGTCCGCGGTCAGGCCGTCGACGGCGATCAGCGCGATGCGGCGAGTGCTCGGCGTCGTGACGACTTGTAGCGGCGGCTCGGCCGCACCTTTGTCCTGACTGGCGTACGCCGGAAGGAAGAGAACCGCGATGAGGAAGATGGCGGCCATCGTCATCGGGATCGTCCGTGGTTTCCGGTGAATGGCAGGAATCCGTTGCAGCTCGTAAATCGAAAACGACAGTAGGGCGGCGGAGACGGCGACGCTGCTGAAGAGGAAGAGCGCCACGATCAGCGCCAGTCCCAGCAGCAGCTCCGGCCACGACGGCGGCGCGTCGAAGCCGTACCACCAGATCGCGATCAGGCCGGAAGGGATGGCGCTTGCAGCAAAGGAGATGGCCAGCAGCGCCCGCGGCGTATCGATCGCAATCGCCGGCCGGAGCTTGAGAACGAGAGCCACCAAAATGAGAAGGGCGAAGGAAACCGCGAATCCTGTCAGTCCATAGAGAAGGGACAGCAGGAGAGTCTCGCCCGCGGACAGCGGATGGTTGCGAAAAACCATGATGGCGACGAGAGGGACGATCGCGAACAAGGCGATGAGGAGAGAGGCTTTGCCCGCGACCGTGGTCAGCTCCCGCCAGAACGCACGGGAGGAGCGTCCGGCGGTAAAGGGATCGTGTGCGAACCACCGCTCGATGCCGTGAGAGAGGTACCCGCGATCCCGCAACTCGCGACGCAAATCGTCGACGGACGGCACCGGCACGGCGCGGAATATAGCACCGGGCCGATCGTTCTATCGCCCGACTCTTCAATGGATTCCGGCGCAGTTACCCCTGGCAATGCGATCGAACATGAGGCGCTGCCCCAGCCGCCGCATGAAGACCTGCCGAAACGCCATCCGCTGGCGAAATTCCTCTCCGGCGCCGCCATCACCATCGGCGTTGTCCTCATCAAACTGAAGGCGCTCCTCGTGGTGGTCTTCGATTTCTTTCGCGGGTATGCCGTCAACCCGTTCGAAGGCTTCGGCCTCATGCAGTTTTCCGTCGCCGGCGGAACGATGGCTCTCTCGATCTGGGCGATGGCGACGAAAGCACCGCTGCCGCTCGTGGTCGGATTCGTCGGCATCATCCTCGTCCATGAGATCGGCCACGCCGTTGCCATCCGGGCGAAAGGCCTTCACGCCGGGTTGATGGTGTTCATCCCGTTCATCGGCGGCGCCGTCACGTTGAAGGATCAGCCGCGTTCCGCGTACGACGACGCCCAGATCGGGCTGGCTGGCCCCGTGGCCGGCACCTTCGCGTCGCTCATCGTTCTGCAGGTTTACAAGTGGAACGAGCAGCCGCTCTATCTCGCCATCGCCGCTGCAGGGTTCGCAGTGAACCTGATCAATCTTCTGCCGATCGGGATGCTCGATGGCGGCCGCATCTCCGCCGCAGTTACCAAATGGATGTGGGTTTTCGGCGGCGGCGTGCTGATCTACAAGGTCGTCAAGCAGCCGAACCCGCTGATGCTGATCATCCTCGTCCTGGCCGCCTTCCAGGTGTACCTGTCGATCATGCGCGAGAAGGACGACAAGTCGTTCTATGACGTGACGCTTTCCCAGCGCGTCTTCGTCGCCGTCGCCTACTTCGGCCTCGTCATCTTCCTCGGCCACCAGACCTACATGTCGCTGAACCGTCTGGCGGCGCTGTCGGCACCGTTGGTGAAGTAAGGACGAGGCTCAA
>DATLVW010000472.1:0-4121 GCA_035577085.1 Thermoanaerobaculia bacterium | reverse complement strand
GACACCACTCTCGTCGTTAATGCCACGGACGACCTCTCCGGCATTCGCGGGATCTCCGGCACGCTGACCAGCCCGAACGGCAAAGCGGTGCAGGGTTTCGCGCAGCAACGCGACGGAGAGACCACGCGCTACGTCAGCCGCATCCACATTCCGGAGAAAGCAGAAGAAGGCATCTGGAAGATCACCTTCCTGACCATGAGCGACATGGCCACGAACTCCGTGACCCTCAGCGCCGGGCAGGGGACTCTGCCACCGACAGCCGTGCTGAAAGTGACCTCATCGGCGTCCGACTCGACCGCTCCGACGCTGCGCAATGTCTGGCTCGAGCGTGGCGCGATGCGCGCCGGCGAGCACAACACGCTCTACGTCGACGCGCAGGACGACAAGTCGGGTGTCCATTCCGTCACCGCCGTCTTCCTGAGCCCGTCGAAACTGGCGCGCTTCGGCGCCGGCTGTCACACGGGGGCGAACAGTGTGTGGGAGTGCGATGTCTCCCCGCCTCAATGCCTCGATTGCGGCGACTGGACGCTCGATCAGGTGAATTTGCAGGACAACGCCAACAACTTCGCCGTGATCCGTTCGGAGAATCCGGCCGTGCAACAGCTCCGGCTCAACATCACCGGCGATACCTGCGACAACCAGCCGCCTGCGCTGCAGGGACTGGCACTGAGCCGCACCGAGATCGTGATGGGGCGCGACGAACCGGTCATCGAGTTTGTGGCGCAGGTCTCCGACGACAGTTGCGGCATGGGCGGCGTCAGCGGACAGATCGCCGGCCCCAGTGGAAGCTCCAGCGGCACCTTCTTCACGCTCCAGCAGCGCGACGCAACCACCTTCGTAGGAACGGTCCGCCTTCACCCCAACTCGGCCCGCGGCGTGTGGCGCATGCAGTCGATCACCGTCAACGACAAGGGACAGAACCTGAAGATCTACTCCTCGAGCGATCCGTTGCTGGCAAACGCGATCTTCAGGGTGAAGTGAGGGTAATTGACAACTGACAATGGACAATTGATAGCGTGGATACCGCTACCTCCGCGCTAATCCATTATCCATTGTCAATTACTTCCGCCCGCCCCAGGTCTTCGAGAGCCGGTTCTTCGGCACGTCAGGCACGTCGCCCGCGTAGTGCGACGTGTCGTTGAACAGGGTGAGCCGCGGGCAGGTGACATCCTTGAAGTCGAGGATATTGAGTGCGCAGGGACTCTGGTCGAGACGGTCGCGATACTTGCGCGGATCGACGCCGATCAGCGAGCTGACGAGGAGACGGATCGTGGCCTTGTGCGACACCACGAGAATGCGCTGATCCGCATGCCTGGCGACGATCGCCAGAAACGCCGGGAGCGCGCGCGCGGTCACCTGCAAACCGCTTTCGCCGCCGGTCGGCGCGAACGAAAAGGGGTCGGTCTCATACCGCGCGTATTCTTCCGGGAACTCCGACTCCACCTCGGCACGCGTCTTTCGTTCCCACCGGCCATGCGCGATCTCGCGGATTCCATCGACCGGCGTGACGGGCAGGCCGTGCGAGGCCACGATCAGCGCGGCCGTGTCCATCGTCCGCACCATCGGGCTGGCGTACGCGGCGCTGATCGGCTCGCCCTGAAGACGCAAGCCGAGCCGCCGTGCCTGGTCCCGTCCTTCGTCCGAGAGCTTTACATCGATTGCGCCGGCGAAGCGGTCTTCATCAGTCAGCTCCGTGGCGCCGTGGCGGACGAGGTAGACGCGCGTTGTCATGGACGGATCGTAACTGTTTCACGCGAAGACGCGAAGACGCGAAGCGGGAGAGGAACCTTTTTCGCGTCTTCGCGACTTCGTGTGAGAGAAGAAACACCAAAGGCTCGCGATCCCTGATCTCGCGAGCCCGTTCTCGATCCGTTGACAGCCACCAGGGGGCATTCGAACCGACTGGCTCCGACGTTCTTTGCCCGTCGCAACCGTTTGCTGCGCGTTGACAGCCGCAAAGTGGCATCCCCGCAGCAGTTCCTCGACCCATCGCGTCTCGGAACCACCCAGCGCGCCGTTACCATCTGCGATGAAGCATCCGGCGCGTCAGGGATCTGTAATCTAGGTCCGCATTTCGCGCGCGGCAAGTGGGTAACAAAGATTTTTTTTCGGCTCGCCCATGAGGCCGGAAACCGATGCACGGAAGAGATGCGGGACGTCCGGGGTTCCGGTGTCGCCAGCGATTCCACTTTCGAGTAAGATACGCTGCCCAACCGATCTCGTAGACCTGAGATCCAGTCCACTGAAAGGTTTCTCCATCCATGACCCAGTCGAGAGAAAGCGCTGAAGCAACGTTCGCCGAAGCGTTCGAAGCGAGCTTGAATTTCAAAACCCCCGAGCAGGGCGAGTTGCTCAAAGGACAGATCGTCTCCATCTCCGGAGACGATGCTTTCGTTTCCTACGGCGGACCGTCTGAAGCGGTGATGGCGACGAACGAGCTCGATGGGCTCGACGTCGGCGACAACGTTGAAGGCACGGTCGTTAAAACCTCCCCCGAGATCCGCATCTCGCGGAAACTCGCCAAGGGAAAGGCCAATCTCGACCTGCTCCGGCAGATGTACGAGAACCGCCTCCCCGTGGAAGCGAAGATCGCTGCCCGCAACAAGGGTGGCTTCGACGTGAACATCAGCGGGCTGCGTGCTTTCTGCCCCCTCTCGCAGATCGCCCTCGGCAAGATCGACAACCCCGATCAGTTCATCGGCCAGTCGTACGAGTTTCGCGTCACCGAGCTCTCCGATGACGGCCGCCGCATCGTCGTCTCCCGCGCCGCTCTGTTGAAGGAAGCGAACGCATCGCGCGCCGAAGAGACCCGGCGCAACATCGTTCCGGGCGCGGAGCTCAGCGGCACGATCAAGACCATCACCCCCTTCGGTGCCTTCGTCGACCTCGGCGGCATCGACGGCCTCCTCCACGTTTCCGAGATGAGCCGCCGCCGCGTCACCGATCCGAACGAAGTCGTCGTCGTCGGCCAGCAAGTCAACGTCAAGGTGATCAAAGTCGAAGGCGAAGGGAAGCGCATCTCGCTCTCGATGAAAGATCAGGAGCCTGATCCCTGGAGCGACGTCGCCGAGCGCTATCCGGCCGGTACGCAGTTCAGCGGCCGCATCGTCCGCACCACCGATTTCGGCCTCTTCGTCGAGGTCGAGCCCGGTATCGACGGCCTCGTCCACTATTCGCAGCTTCCCTTCGGCGTGAAGCAGGGTGGCGCGGAAGTGGCCATCGGCACCAATGTGACGGGCTGGGTTCGCGAAGTCGATCCCTCCAAGAAGCGCCTCTCCCTCTCGCTGCGCGAAGTAGCCACCCGCGATCCGTGGGAAGGCGCCGCACAGCGCTATCCCGCCGGCAAGGTCGTCGAAGGTACCGTCGATCACGGCGGCGCCCCCGGCATCTTCGTCCAGATCGAGCCAGGCCTCACCGGCCTCATCCCGAATTCCGAGATCAACGTCGCCCCCGGCGCCGATCCATCGCGCGCCCACGAAGCCGGCGAGAAGCTCGCTGTCCGCATCATGAGCATCGACACGCAGCGCAAGCGCATCTCCCTTTCGCACGAGGCAGCCAAAGCGGCCGCCGAGCGTGATGAGTACGTCAAGTTCGCCGAAGAGCGGGGCGACAACGAAGCGGGCGAGAGCGCGATGGCCCTGGCATTCAAGCGGGCTATGGAGAAGAAGAAGTAGTGCGGCTCTTCATCACCGGCGCCACGGGATACATCGGCAGCGCGGTCGCGCCGCTGCTTCGCGATCATGGACACGACGTGACCGCGCTCGTGCGCCCGGAAACGGACGCGAAGGCTCTCCGCGACAAAGGCGTCGTCATCATGGCCGGCGATCTCGCGTCGCTGCCGTCGCTCTCCGATTCGCTCGGCAGCTTCGACGCCTTTCTGCACCTGGCGCAGGACCACAGTCCCGATGCCGCAGCGCTGAATCGGACCGCCCTCGATGTCTTCACCGCGCACCAGGGCTTCCTCATCTACACATCAGGCGTCTGGGTCTTCGGCAACACCGACAACGAGACCGTCGACGAGTCGAGCCCCGTAAATCCGCTCCCGATCGTGGCCTGGCGTCCCGAGCAGGAGCAGGCCGCCCTGGCCACCGGACGCAGCGCCGTTCTCCGCCCCGGCTGCG
>DATLVW010000471.1:0-4884 GCA_035577085.1 Thermoanaerobaculia bacterium | reverse complement strand
GATCGCGCGTGGTGAGAGCCTCTTTCCGGGCATTCACGGCTACGAGCGAACGGTCATCCCCGCCATCCAGAACGCGATTCTTTCGCGCCACGACATCATTCTTCTGGGCCTTCGCGGTCAGGCCAAAACGCGCATCCTCCGCTCGCTGACGAACTTCCTCGACGAGCGCATTCCCATCATCGCCGGATGCGAGATCAACGACTCGCCGCTTGCGCCGACGTGCAAACGCTGCCGAAGGCTGGCCGCGGAACAGGGCGACGATCTGCCGATCGCCTGGCTCACGCGCGATGAGCGCTATCGCGAAAAGCTGGCTACGCCCGACGTCACCGTCGCGGATCTCATCGGCGACATCGATCCGATCAAGGCGGCCAACCAGCGGCTGACGTACGCGGATGAGGAAGTGATCCACTACGGCATCATTCCGCGCACGAACCGCGGGATCTTCGCGATCAACGAGCTGCCCGATCTCGCGCCGCGCATCCAGGTGGCGCTGCTGAACATCCTCGAGGAGCGTGATCTTCAGATCCGCGGCTTTCCGGTACGCATTCCGATGGACGTAGTCCTCGTCTTCAGCGCCAACCCCGAGGACTACACGAGCCGCGGCAACATCATCACACCGCTCAAGGACCGCATCGACTCGCAGATCCTGACGCATTACCCGCAGAACATCGACACGGCGATGCGGATCACGCGGCAGGAGGCGTGGACGGATCGGGAAGGTGCGATCGAGATCGACATCCCCGACTACATCAACACGCTAGTCGAGCAGATCGCCTTCGTCGCCCGCGGCTCTGAGCTCGTCGATCAATCGTCCGGCGTCTCCGCGCGTCTGACGATTGCGGCGATGGAGCTGCTGCAATCGAACATGGAGCGGCGCGCTGCGCTGACGCACGATCGAAATGTTTTTCCGCGGCTTTCCGATCTGGCCATGCTTCTGCCCGCGATCACAGGCAAAGTGGAGATGGTTTACGAAGGGGAGCAGCAGGGCTCCGAGGTCGTGGCGCGAAAGCTGATCGGCGAGGCGGTGGCGAAGTTGTTCGCGACGAAGTTCCCGGCGGTCGAGCGAGCGGGCGTCGGCGGACGCAACGAGCGCAATCGGTCATACACCGACCTCGGGGACGACGAGTTGGACGACGCCTTTGCCAGCCACCGCGGCCGCAAACAGAAGCCGCCTCCACGTCAGGAGGAAAAGCCGGCGGCGAAGAGCGAGCCGAACTACGACCTGATCCTGGCGTGGTTCGGCGAAGGCCACAAGATCACGCTGTCCGACGAGCAGCCGTTCGCCGCCTACTTTGCCGAATTGAAGCGCGTGCCGAAGCTCGAGGAGACCGTTCAGAAATACATGCAGGCCAGCCACGATCGCGAGCTGGCTTTCTGGATGGAGATGGTGCTGGAGGGGCTGCACCAGTCGCTTCGTCTGGCCCGCGAGGATCTCGATTCGACGATCACGTTCCAGGAAATGATGAAGTTCAATGTGCTGCGGACCGTGAAGTAGCCAGTCTCCAGACTACAATTCCGTCATGGCGAAGGTCACGGTCGAGATCCCCAACGACTTGGCGCGGCAGATCGACCGCATCATCCGCGACGGTTGGTTCCCCGATCAGGAAGCGATCATGCGCGAGGCGCTCTCGCACTTCGTCGACGCCAAGTCCTTCCTCGGCGACTCCCCCCGCATGCTGCACCGCTTCGCCGCCGATGCGCTCAACGACTCCAAACCGGAGGTCGCGCTCAAGTTCGTCAATCGCGCGCTGTCGTTCCTACCCACCGACGAAATGACCGACTTCACGCTCTATCAAAACCTGATCGAGCTTCGCGTCCAGATCCTGCTGGTGCTCGACCACACCGCCGAGGCGCTGACCACGCTCGAAGAAGCCCGCGAAACGCTGCCGAACAATCCGACGATCGCGAAGTGGATCGAGAGGTTGAAGAAAAGGAAGTGAGTAAAGACAGAGATCAGAGATACAGAGATCAGAGATACAGAGACAAGAGATCAGGTCAGAGATAAGAAAGACCGGGTTACTGATCTCTGGTCTCTCTGTCTCTAATCTCTGCTTCCCCCCCATGCGCCACCGCTACTCCTACCTCGACCCCGATCTCATCCGCCAGCTTCTCGAGGAGATGGGGCTGCGGCGGCTTTTCAACCATCTGCTGCTGCAGAGCGGTGGCGACGTCGATGAGGCGATGCGCTGGATGCGCGCGCTGCAGGACCGCGGCTACATCGATCCGAACATCGATCTCGATGCCTTCTTCGCGCGGCTGCTGGAAGAGAACGTGATCGGACAGGATGCGGACGGGAATGTCGTTCTGGCAGCGGGCGGCGAGCGTTCGATCCGCCGCGATGCGCTCGATGAGATCTTCGGGGGCTTGCAGAAGTCGCTCACCGGTTCGCATTCCGTGAACACCGCCGGGCAGGGGAGCGAGCGCCTGACGGAGACACGTCCGTACCAGTTTGGCGACGACCCGATGTCGATCGATTCGATCCGTTCGCTGCAGAATGCGATGAAACACACCGATCCGGCTGATTCGATTTTGATGGCCGAGGATGATCTGGAAGTGTTTGAGACAGAGCACAACTCGAGCTGCGCCACGGTCGTGATGATCGACATCTCCCACTCGATGATTCTCTACGGCGAGGACCGCATCACGCCGGCCAAGAAGGTCGCGCTGGCGCTGACGGAGTTGATTCTGACGAAGTATCCGAAGGACTCGATCGATGTGCTGCTCTTCGGCGACGAGGCGAAGGAAGTGCCGATCTCCGAGATCCCGTATGTCCAGGTCGGGCCGTTTCACACGAATACGAAAGCTGGGCTGGAACTGGCGCAACGCATTCTTCGCCGTCACAAGCACAACAACAAGCAGATCTTCATGATCACCGACGGCAAACCATCCGCGCTGACGGAGAATGGGCATCTCTACACGAACTCGTTCGGCCTCGATATGAAGATCGTCAATCGAACGCTGGAAGAAGCCGACCGCTGCCGCCGCGCAAACATTCCGATCACGACGTTCATGCTGGCCACCGATCCGATGCTGGTGAATTTCGTCGAGCAGCTCTCGAAGATCAATCGGGGCCGGGCGTTTTATTCGTCGCCGGATCGGTTGGGCGAATACATTCTGGCGGACTACATTCGCAACCGGCGAAAGTTCGTGCATTAGCGGCGCGCAACGTTCGCTTCGCCGATGAGGATTTACGTAGGTCGGACTCTCTAGTCCGACATCGCGTGCAGTCGGACTGGAGAGTCCGACCTACGTAACGCATCTTGGCGGACTACACCAGGAACCGGCGGAAGTTCGTGCATTTAGCCGCGCGCAACTTCACTTTGCCGATGAGGTTTTACGTAGGTCGGACTCTCCAGTCCGACATCACGTGCAGTCGGACTAGAGAGTCCGACCTACGTAAAACCGCCGTTTCGTCATCCTCACGTTCACTGCTTCGTTGCAACGTACGGTTTCGAATCGCGCGTCCTTCTGCTCGAACACTGGCAGGAGGACAGGACCATGTTCGAGACATCTGTCATACGTGCCGAGGTGGTTGGCGAGAGGCGAGTGAGGATGGTGACGTTGTCATTCGCGTTTCACGGACTCGTCGTCATTGCCATCTTCGCGGCCAGCATTCGCAGCATCGACTTTCCTACGAGCTCACCGCGCGAGTACGCGATCCCCATCTTCGCCTTGCCGCCCACGATTCCGCCTCCCCTCGGCACACCCAACGGCGGCCATAAGCAGGCCACGCCGGTACCAGCGAAGGAGAAGGCTCCTGCTGCCACGGCGAACATGGCTCCGAACAAGCTGCCCGAGCATGTGACGCCAGCCGCGTCGACGACACCCAGTGATGCGACAACGAACTCAGACAGCACCGGCTCCGATCAGCCGAAGGGCGTCCCCTGGGGAACGAAAGACAGCATCGGCGATGGTCCACCAGCGACGAATACTGCGCCTGCGACGCCTGATGTCCCGATTCCAGTCACCGGCGATGTGAAGGCGCCGGTAGTCATTCATCGCGTGAGTCCGCTGTATCCACGTCTGGCGCTTTCCGCACATATGAACGGCACCGTCGTCGTCGAATGCATCATCGACAAGACCGGCCGGATACGCGATGCCCGCGTGCTCACGAGCTCGTCGCCGATGTTCAATCAGAGCGCGATCGAAGCCGTCGAGCAGTGGCAGTTCGCCCCCGGAACGCTCTACGGAAACAAGATCGACACCATCTTCGATCTGACCGTGACGTTCAAGGTGACGATGTAGGTACGCGGCTGCGCGATGCAGTAAGTTCGAGCGCCTTCTCCCCCACGCTTTTCAGTGGGGGAGAAGGTGCCGAAGGCGGATGAGGGGGCCGTCGATTCACAGTGTGTGACACCACGACGTCCCGCACCCGCACCATATAATCGCGCCGCGTTGTTCATTCCCAAGTCCATCGTCTGTCTTCGCGAGGGGTACACGCGCGAGCGGTTGTTTCGCGATCTGCTTGCCGGTGTCGTCGTCGGGATCGTGGCGTTGCCGCTCGCTCTCGCTTTCGCCATCGCCTCGGGTGTGCCGCCGGAGCGCGGGCTTTACACCGCCGTCATCGCCGGCTTTCTCATCTCCGCGCTTGGCGGAAGCCGCGTGCAGATCGGCGGGCCGACCGGGGCATTCGTCGTCATCGTCTACGGCATCGTGGCGAAATATGGGTACGACGGGCTGGTCGTCATCACCATCATGGCCGGCGTCATCCTCGTCATCCTCGGCTTGGCGCGGATGGGGGCGCTCATCAAGTTCATTCCGTACCCGGTGATCACGGGCTTCACGTCGGGGATCGCGGTGATCATTTTCTCGAGCCAGCTCAAGGATTTTCTCGGGTTGAAGATGGGAGCGATTCCGGCCGAGTTCATGGAGAAATGGACGGCG
>DATLVW010000470.1:0-2408 GCA_035577085.1 Thermoanaerobaculia bacterium | reverse complement strand
GGGAGAAGGCGCTCGATTGGAGGGCGGCGCAAGGAGGTTTGAGTGAGAGAGTTCGAGCTCTTCGCTTTGCCTCCACCTGCCAGTCACCGAATGAACTTTCCCTCACGACACCTCAATCGAGCCCCTTCTCCCCCACGCTTTTCAGTGGGGGAGAAGGTGGCCGAAGGCCGGATGAGGGGGCGCTCGATGGGAAAGGGTCGCAAGATAAGGCAGCAGCTCGCTTTCCGGCCTCCCTGATCTCTTCATCACTGATCGCTGATCACTCTGGCGGCCTGCCATGATCGTCATCAAGTTCGGCGGCACCTCGGTCGGCGATGCGGAGCGGGTGGCGAATGCGATCGACATCGTGGCGGAGCGGCGGCATCTGCAACCGATCGTCGTCGTTTCCGCGCTTTCGGGGGTGACGGACGATCTCGTTGCTGCCACGAACGCGGCGCGCGATGGTGACGGGGAGCGTGTCAACGAGATCATCGACCGTATCCGACAGCGTCATGAAGACGTGGCCATGCGGCTCGTGCAGCAGAAGTTTGATTTCTTCGACACCTTCGTCAAGCGGCTTGACAAACAGGTCGAGGAGATCCGCACGATTCTCAGCGGCGTTGCGCTGCTGCACGAAGTCACGGCGCGGGCGCGCGACAAGATCGTGTCGATCGGCGAGAAGCTCTCGTCTGTTCTCTTTGCGTATTCGATGATGATGCGTTCGCTGCCGGGCGAGCATGTCGAATCCGAGGACGTGATCTGGACGAATGACAAGTTCGGGGGCGCCACGCCGCGGATGGATCTGACTGCCGAGGCGGCGCGGAAGACGTTGCTGCCGATCGTGGAGCGGAATCACATCCCGGTCATGGGCGGCTTCATCGGACGGACTGTCGATGGCGCCACGACCACCCTCGGGCGCAACGGCTCCGACTACAGCGCGGCCATCGTTGGCGCTGCTGTTGGTGCCGAGGAAGTGCAGATCTGGACCGACGTCGATGGCCTGCTCACGTGCGATCCGCGCTTTGTGCCGACGGCGCGGGTGATCGATCACCTTTCGCACGAAGAGGCAGCGGAGCTGGCCTCGTTCGGCGCGAAGCTGCATCCGCGCACGCTCGAGCCGGCCATCGAGGCGGGCATTCCGGTGCGCGTTCTCAATACGCAGAATCCTGCATCGCCGGGAACGTTGATCACGCGCGAAGGCCCGGGGCAGACCAGCGGACCGCGCTCGGTCGCACGCAAGCGCAACGTAACGCTCGTTCACATGACGACGAACAAGATGCTCGGCGCGCACGGTTTTCTGGCGAGGCTGTTTCACGTTTTCGAAGAGCTGAAGATTTCCGTCGATCTCATCGCCACCTCGGAGGTATCCGTCACGGTAACGGTCGACGAGCAGCACGACATCGATGAGCTGCAACGGCGCCTGCGCGATCTGGCCAGCGTCGAGATCATCGACGGGCAGTGCATCATCGCCATCGTCGGGCGCAACCTCCTGCGCGATGCCCAAGTTGGCGCGCGCGTCTTCGAGGCGCTGCGCGACGTGCCAATGCAGATGCTCTCGCTCGGACGATCAGGACTGAATCTCAGCATCGTGATCGACGACGCCGCGTCTGACCGCGCCATCCAGAGAATCCATCACGCTCTCTTCGAGCAGGCGGTGGCCGTATGAAGTTCGCCATTCACGGTTACGGGAAGATGGGGCGCACGATCGAGAAAATGGCGACCGAGCTGGGGCATCAGGTCGTCTGCATTCTCGATGTCGATCGCGACGAACCGCTGGGTGATGCCGAGGTCGTGATCGACTTCTCGCACGCCAGCGCGTTGGACGGAACGCTCGCCCTCGCCTGCGACAACCACCTCGGCCTCGTCATCGGCACGACCGGCTGGAACGATCGGCTCGACGACGTGAAGCAGCGGGTGGAACAGGCCGGAATCGGCTGCGTCTACGCGTCCAACTTCTCGCCCGGCGCCAATGTTGTCTTCTCGCTGGCGCAACGCGCTGGCGCACTGGTCGGGCGCTTTCCGGAGTACGCCGCGGGTATGGAAGAGCGTCATCACGATCAGAAAAAAGACGCGCCGAGCGGAACGGCGTTGCGCATTGCCGCGGCGGTGAAGGAAGGGAGCGATGGCAAGCTTGCACCGCCGATCGCCTCCTCGCGCGTCGGCACCGAGCCCGGCCTGCACACGCTCTTCTTCGATTCGCCCGACGACCTCATCGAGATCTCGCATCGCGCCCGAAACCGCGACGGCTTCGCCCGCGGCGCGGTCATGGCGGCGCAGCTCTTGCGAGGGCGCAAAGGGTTGTTCCGTTTCGAAGAGCTGGCGTTCGCTGAAGGATGAAGACGGAAGGATGCGTTGCGTCCAGTGATCAGAGACAATCAGAGACGAGAGATCAGAGACAAGAGACAAGAGACAAGAGATTGAGAGCCCTG
>DATLVW010000469.1:0-3397 GCA_035577085.1 Thermoanaerobaculia bacterium | reverse complement strand
CTTTCGGATCTGACGACCTTCGAACACAACGAGCCCGTTATCGTCGTTTTGTCTCATTCCCTTCGCCTCACTGAATCCCTTCATCGACCGCAAAATCCTGCACCGGCAGCAGGCGATCGCGGTCGAACGGTGGTTTCCCCTTCGGCGGAAGGGTTACGCCGAAGTCGCGGTGCCAGTGCTCGCGCGTTTTGTCGTCTGCGAAGTAGCGGAGGTAGATCTCGGTGTCTTCGTCGCTGTCGCCGAGTGGGCTGAGGTGCCAGCCGCCGCCGGAGCCGGGAGTGGGGAGAATCGTTTCCTCGCGGAGCGCGTCTTTGACGAGATAGCGATACAGCTCGCGGTCGCTCAGGTGATTCGTCGATTCGACGAACACTCCCGTCGCAGCCATGGCGTTGATGAGCTCCCAGAGTCTCGCATGCAGCGTGCCGTCATCGAGATCGCGCTCGTCCGGAATCGAGACGCCGCGGTCGCGCAGGACGTCGATCGGGCGTTCTCCCTCCTCATCGCCATCGAAAAACCGGTCAAGCCGTTCGATCTCAGCGAGCGGATCGTGGTCGTCAGACATTGCCGAATCTCCTCACGCACCGAGGCTCCCTCGGGATTGGAAGAGAGTCAAGTTTTTCTACCGAGTGGAGAATCGTCATCCGGCAGGGCAAAAGGAGTTGCTGCGACGTCCTCTTCGCGTACTGGATGCCCATTCGCCCGTAACAACGCCGGCGCGGCGATTCGTACCGCGCCTTCCCCTCGTAACCCTCGCTCCCTCGTCTACACTGGGACCAACACATCGAGGCAGCGCATCGTGAGTCTCGACATTCATAGTGCAGTCACACTCTCAGCGGTGCTCGCGCTGCTGATGGGGCTCAGCCTGCGTTATGTTCTGCGCGACTATCCCGCGACGCTGTGGCCGAGCATCCGCCTCTGGTTCTTCGGCACCTTCCTGCAGCCACTCGGCTGGGTTCTGTATGGCCTGCGCGGCGAAGTTCCCGATTTCGTCGCGATCGTGCTGTCCAACGCGATCCTGAGTCTCGCCTTCGCGAAACTGTTCCAGGCCTTGCGCTCGTTTGTCTCGCGTCCAGCCGACGCGGTCCTTGTTTACGCGCCGGTCGTAGCCGTCGGGCTGGCCGAGATCGTGTTTACGTATGTGTTTCCGAGCATTCGCGGGCGCGTGGTCAGTGTCTCGCCTCTGATCGCCTTCCAGTTCGCGGCTTGCGCGGCGACGATGCTGCTCGGGTCGCCGCGAAGGCGCAGTTACGTCCTCACCGGCGTGTCGTTTGGGTTGTCGGCGTGTGTGCTCGTGCTCCGAACACTCTACGAAGGGCTGCGCAGCGGAACACTGCCATCCGCATTCATCGCCACGCCGATGCAGACCGCGGTGTTCGGTGTCGGGACGTTTCTTCCCGCGATCAGCACGTTCGGTTTTGTACTGCTGTGCAATGACCGGCTGAACCTCGAGCTGGTACGCCAGGCCTCAATCGATCCGCTCACCGGCATCAGCAACCGGCGCGCTCTCGGCGAGGAGTGCGCTCGCGTGATCGCCGCCGCGCGCCGCCGAGGACACCGGCTGGCGGTTCTACTCGTGGACGTCGATCACTTCAAACGCATCAACGACGACTACGGTCACGCCTCGGGCGACTCTGTTCTGCAGATGCTGGTAGCCACACTGCGGTCCGAGCTTCGCCCGGAGGATTCCTTCGGCAGGCTTGGCGGCGACGAATTCGTGGTGGTGTTGCCCGCCGTCGATGACACCGCCGCGCGCGTGGTCGCGGAACGGCTGCGGCAGGCGGTCGAGAAAACGGATTTTGTGATCCAGGGCAATCCGTCCCGCCTGCAGGTCTCCATCGGATTCGCCCTGTCGGGACCTGGCGACGATGACCTCGACGCTTTGCTCCGCCGCGCGGATCTGGCCATGTACGCCGCCAAGCGAGCCGGACGCAATCAGATCGTTGGTCCCCTCGATCAGCCGGCGCAGCAAACTACGCACGCGGACGCTTGAGGATCAATCTCGCACAAGTTCCTGCTTCAGAGTGACCTCGATGATCGGATTCATCGACGTTGTCTTCGCCGCTGTGTCCGAGGCGAGTCAGGAAGTGGCTCTCTGGCGGAAAGGCGTGTCACGTGGAGACGCGGAGCACGCGGAGGAGCGCTTCCACGTGTCCCGTGATCGGTTTTGAATGAGAAGGCACCCTGGCCAATCGTTCAACCACGTCATCGTGAGGTTGCACAACCTCAACTCAGGGTTGTTCAACCTGAAGTTGAGGTGATCCGAGCTTAAATTAAGGTGTCTCGACCTTAAGTTCAAGGTTGCCAGACTTCGAATTAAGGTTACTCAACCTCAATTCAAGGTTATGAGTCCTCAAATTGAGGTTATCGAACCTTGGCTTTAAGGTTGCTGAACCTCAAGTTCGAGGTTACTCAACCTCAACTTAAGGTCATCCAATCTCAAGTCCAAGGTAGTACAACCTCAATTCAAGGTCATCCAACCTCAATTTCAGGTGGCTGAACCCCAACTTGTGGTTTACGAACCTTAATTCTGCCTGTCTCGGTCACGAAGCAACCTTTTTCCCGGCCGAACGTCCTCAAGATGAAAGGAAAGGATCATGGCAGAACGAAAATCAGCAACGACTCACACGGATGCCGTGCAGGCGTTAGTCGAGGAAACACGGGCGATGCGGGATCGCGTACCGAACCTCGTGATTCCGTCGAAAGGCGACCGCAGGCGGCTCGCTCCCGCCGCTTCGGTGCCGCCGGCCTTTGTGGAACGGACGGCGGTCGCGGTCACAAACAGCGCGGCGCTCGTCCGCGGAGGAGGACTCGATCCAGCCAGGACGCGCGACCTCATGGACTTCTCGAGCGCATACCTGCTCTGGGCGGATGAGCTCGAAGCAACAGCGGAGTTCGTCCGTCACAGTGCCATCGCAGCCCGGAACCAGGCCGGAAGCGACGCCCTCACGACCTTCGCCCTGGCCCGGCGCCTGGCCAAACCTCCCGAGAACGCCGATCTCGCCCCCCACGTCGAAGACATGCGCCGCGCCCTCGGCCGCACCCGAAAGGGGAAGTCGAAGCCGGCGCCGGAACCAGCGGCCGAACCAACGTCCGAGGACAACGATACGACTCCGGCGAAATGAGGTGGGCGGGAGGGGAGGAGGGGGTTTTGAAGCTGATCCATTAGTTAGGTTGGCTTTGGGGCCTTCACGTCACCCAGAAATTCCGACCCGGTTCGTTGATCTAGGTTCACTGCGAGTGTCCCGCGGTAGACTGCCCTATTCATGTCTCGTCTTGAAGAACTGAAAGAAGGAGCATCCGTTCGCGGCATTCTGCCGAACCAGAACGTGACAGTCATCGCCACGAAGTGGCATGGTGACAGCGTCATCACCCTCACGTTTCGCGATGCCACTTCGTG
>DATLVW010000468.1:0-7795 GCA_035577085.1 Thermoanaerobaculia bacterium | reverse complement strand
GTCCGAACTGCCAGAAACCGCAGCAAATGCATGGATGTCGTGTTGGTTGGGACGCCCCCTCATCCGGCTTCGCCACCTTCTCCCCCACAAAAAGCGTGGGGGAGAAGGCGCTCGATGGGAAGGGGACCAATCTAATGAGTGTGAGAAGTGTGGGTTAAGCAAGCGCTACGGTTGTCTCCCACCCGCCAATTCATGCCCGGTTCATCTTTTTTGTTGCGTTCGCGCATGTTTATTCGTACTCTCCGAGCCAGCCCTCGAAACCCTCGGTTCCTCAGCTCGTCAACTTCCTCGGTGCGTGGTGTGCGGGATGACTTCGCTGATCGGAGAGTCTGCCCGGACACTTTCCCTCTCCTGACCGAACGGTGCGATGCCAGGAGAGTCTATGAACGCGAATCGTAACGTTGCAGCGCGGCTTCTTGCCTTCGGCCTCACCCGAGTTCCGCACAGCTATGGCGAAGGGATCGTGAGGAGAACCGCTCTGGTTCTCGCGGCGGTCTTTTGCACATTCATGATGAGCAGGGCCGCGCAAGCTCAGGTACCGATTCTTTACTACGACTTCGAGAACAACACCACGCGGACGGTCTTCGAGAACCTCGTCGAACAGTCCGTAAACACGGGCAGCGGAGCTCTCACGAAAGTCGGCGGAACCGTAACCATATCCGGCGTCGGTGGTGCAGGTACATTCAATGGCGGCGCAGCGGCTGGCGAGGCTTTGACTGCAGCTGGCTGGGATTCCTCAACCACCGATCCGGGAGCCGCAGCCGGCTTCTACTACCAGTTTGTCGTCAACACGACTGGGTTCTCCGGCCTGACCGTGAGTTTCGACTGCCAGGCGTCAAGCACGGGTCCGGGCCGCGTTGGGGTTCTCTTCAGCACCGACGGAACGACGTTCACAACAACGTCGACCGGTCTCGTAACCAGCGCTACCTTCACGGGCAATTCGCAAACATTCACCCTGGGCGCGGGCGCGAACAATCAACCGAGCGTAACCATCAGGATTTACCCGTTTGCCGGGAGCGCTGCAGACCGCGCCACGGTACCTGCGCACGCAGCTTTCAGCGCGGCGGGGACCTTTCGAATCGACAATCTGACCGTTTCGTCGAACACGGTTACGGCCACGAAGACGTTGCTGGACTACGCCGCCGTCGGACTGAGCGTCAAGTCAGGGACTGCGTTCCTCCCCACGTACGCGAACCTTGCGGTTAACGGGTCCGGAATCAACGTTACGTTGGCGAGTAACCTGACTTTAAGCGGCACGTTGGCGCTCAACGCCGGCAACATCGTAACCGCCGCCAACACCCTGGCGCTTACTGGCACTGCGTCAACAACCAGCGGTTCGAGCTCCAGCTACGTAATCGGCAATCTCAAACGGACGTTCTCGGCGGCCAGCAGCAAGATCTTCGATGCCGGCACCGCCAACGGCTATTCGCCAGTCACGGCAAACGTCACCGCGGGCACGTTTCCTCTCGACTTGACGGTGGTTGCCGTTCAGGCACCGCAACCCAATGTCTCGGCGGGCAACTCCATTCAGCGTTACTGGACGTTGACGGCAACGAACGGCCCGACCGGCGACCTCACGTTCCAATACCTTGCCGGTGACGTGCAGGGGAACGAGGCCAACTACCAACTGGCGCGCGTGAGCGGCGGAGTGCCGACCTTCTTCCCGGGCACGGTTACACCGGCAACGCACACCGCCGCGCTGGCGGGCGTCAGCAGTTTCTCCGACTGGACGGTTGGCGAGCCCGTCGACACCACGCCTCCAGCTGTAACCTCAGTCTCCGTGCCTGCCAACGGCACCTACGTCGCCGGCCAGAACCTCGATTTCACCGTCAACTTCAGCGAGACCGTCAACGTCACCACCGGTGGCGGAACGCCGCGTATCCCGATCACCCTGAACACCGGCGGAACCGTGTACGCGAGCTACGTCTCGGGCGGCGGCTCGTCGGCGCTCTTCCGCTATACGGTCGTGACAGGCAACGAAGATCCGGACGGAATCGTGGTCGGTGCCGCGTTCGAGGCGAACGGCGGCACGATCAAAGATGCCGCCGGCAACGACGCGCTCACCACCTTGAACGGCGTGGGCAGCACCACCGGAGTGAAGGTCGACGCCATCGCTCCAACCGTCAGTTCTTCGACCGTTCCTGCTGACGGCACCTACGTCGCCGGTCAGAACCTCGATTTCACGGTCACGTACAGCGAGCCGGTCATCAAGACCGGCTCGCCGTTCGTCGGCGTCACGTTGAACACTGGCGGCGCCGTGCAGGCTGCGTACGTTTCCGGCACCGGCACCGCCACGCTCACCTTCCGCTATGTCGTAGCCTCGGGGAACCTCGATGCCGACGGCATTAGCGTCGATCCCTCGATCACGCTGAATGGCGGAACGATCAAGGACGCCGCGGGCAACAATGCGGCCACCTCTGTCTCCTTCGCTTCGACGTCTGCCGTCTTCGTCGACGCCGTCGCGCCGACCGTCAGCTCCTCGACCGTTCCTGCAAACGGCACGCACATCATCGGACAGACGCTCGACTACAGCGTGACCTTCAGCGAGCCTGTCTTCGTCGCTGGTGGAACGCCCTCGATTACCGTAAATCTGGATGGTGGCCCCGTACTGGCGACCTATCTCACCGGTTCCGGCTCGGCAACTCTCCAGTTCCGGTACACGGTCGTCTCAGGTGACACCGCCCCCGGTGGAGTGTCCACAGCCTCCTTTATCGCGCTCAATGGCAGCACCATCAAAGACTTTGCCGGCAACAACGCCAATACCGCGGTGACCTTCGCTTCCACCGCTGGCGTTCTCGTCGACGGCATCGCCCCGATCGTCCTCACCAGCGTTCGCGCCGACGCCGATCCGACAAACTCCCCCACGCTTCATTACACCGTCACGTTCTCCGAGGATGTAAGCGGGGTGACGACGGGCGCGTTTGCGCTGACGGCCGGTGGCGGAGCCTCGGGAAGCATCACCGGAGTCGTTCCGGTCAACGCGCACACCTACACCGTCACCGTCGGTTCTGCCGCGGGCGAGGGGACGCTTCGTCTCGATGTCAATGCCAGCGGCACCGGCATCACCGACCTTCCCGGCAATCCGCTCAACGGTGGATTCACGACCGGCCAGTCCTACACGCTCGATCACGTCGGCCCGAATGTCACCTCGGTCGCCGTACCGGCAGCCATCACCTACACGACCGGACAGAACCTCGACTTCACGGTCAACTTCAATGAGAACGCCACCGTGGCCAGCGGCACGCCGCGCATCGCGCTCACGCTCAACAGCGGAACCGTGTACGCAAACTACGTCTCGGGCTCCCCAGGCACGGCGCTGCTCTTCCGCTACACCGTCGTCTCCGGCGACTCCGACCCTGACGGCATCGTGGTCGCCGGCAGCATCGACCTCAACGGCGCCACGATTCGCGACGCCCTCGGCAACGACGGCAACACCACGCTCAACTCCGTCGGCAGCACCACCGGCGTCCTCGTCGATGCCAATGCCCCGGCCGTCCTATCGGTGACGCGTGCAAGCAGCAACCCGACGAACGCAGCGTCCGTCGATTTCACGGTCACCTTCTCGCAGGGCGTCACCGGCGTTGATGCAGGCGACTTCACGCTGACCACGACAGGTGGAATCACACCGGGCGGCATCAGCGTCTCTCCAGTCAACAGCTCGGTCTACACCGTCAGCGTCGGCACCGGAACCGGCGACGGCACGATCCGCCTCGACGTCGCCAACGACGGATCGATCCACAGCGAATCCAACAACGCCCCGCTCGGCGCCGCATTCACCACGGGCGAGGTCTACACGATCGACAAGACCGCGCCCGCCGTTCAGTCAATCGTGCGCGCCAATTCATCTCCGACGCATGCATCGAGCGTCGACTTCACCGTCACGTTCAGCGAGAGCGTCACCGGTGTTGCCTCCAACGACTTCGCCCTCCTCATGAGCGGCGTCTCGGGCGCGACGATTGCCAATGTCGCCGGCAGCGGATCGACGTACACGGTTACCGTCAACACCGGCAGCGGCGACGGCACGCTCCAGCTCGACTTCCTCGGCAGCGCCGCCGACAGCGCCGGCAACGCCACGAGCGGAGCCTTCACGTCAGGCCAGAGCTACACGATCGACAAGACCCCGCCCACCGTACAGTCGATCACACGCGTCGGAGCCGCGACCACGAACGCAGCGAGCGTCGACTTCACCGTCACGTACTCCGAGCCCGTCACTGGCGTCTCCGCCCAGGACTGGACACTCACGACGACCGGCGTGACTGGCGCATCGGTCACCGCAACCAACGGCAGCGGCACGACCTACACCGTCACCGTCAATACCGGCAGCGGCGACGGAACGATCCGCCTCAACGTCGTAACCGGCGGTACCGTCATCGACCTCGCGGGCAATCTGCTCCAGGCAGGCTTCACCAGCGGCGATGTCGACACGATCGACAAGACGGCTCCCGCGGTGCAATCGATCGTCAAAGCCAGCACCGATCCGACAACCGCGACCTCGGTCGACTTCACCGTTACGTTCACCGAGAGCGTTACCGGAGTCGACGCAACGGACTTCGCCATCACCGCACCGGCCCTTACCGGGACCTCGGTTTCGAACGTCACCGGCAGCGGCACGACGTACACAGTCACCGTGGCCACAGGCAACGGCAGCGGTTCGCTGCGTCTCGACCTCACGGGCAACGGCACCGTTGTCGACACCGCAGGCAACAGCGCCGCCAGCTACACCGGCGGCCCGAGCTACACCATTCAAGGCCTGCCCGCGGCGCCGACGACCCTCGTGGCATCGGGCGGCGACTCGCACATTCTGCTGACATGGAACCCACCCAGCGGTGCCGATACCTACACCGTGAAGCGCTCGCTCACGAGCGGAACCGGGTATTCGAACCTGGCCACCGGCATCGCCGTCACCAACTACGACGACACGTCAACGGCCAACGGCACGCCGTACTTCTACAAGGTCAGCGCTACAAACGGCCGCGGCGAAGGTCCCGACTCGAGTGAGGCCACCGCGACGCCCGCCCCCGCCGGTCCCCCGCCCGGACCCGTCAGCATCGCCGTCGGCGATGCGAAGGTCATCCTCTCCTGGGCCCCCGTGGGCGGAGCGACTTCGTACAATGTCAAGCGCGGCACGACGAGCGGAACGTATACCGTCACCACAAACACGCCGGTGCCGACGTTTACCGACCCGACCGTCGTCAACGGCACCACGTACTACTACGTCGTCACGGCGCTCTCGCCGAGCGAAAGCGCACCGTCAGCCGAGGTGAGCGGGACGCCGAATACGCCCTCGGTGCTCGGCGTCGTCATCAGCACCGTCTACGGCGGTGGCGGAAACTCCGGCTCCACGCTGAAGAACGACTATGTCGAGCTCTTCAACCGCGGCACGCAGACCGTCGCACTGAGCGGCTGGTTCGTTCATTACTCGTCGGCCACGGCGACCACATGGAACTCACCTCCGTCAGCCGGCACGACCCCGACGGCACTTTCCGGAACGATCGCACCGGGCCACTACTACCTCGTGCAGGAAGCCGCCGGAGCAGCAGGCACGGTCAATCTTCCGACTCCCGACGCCACGGGAACGATCGCGTTGAGCGCGACGGCCGCCAAGATCGCCCTTGCCGATACGGCGACGATCGGCGTCCAGTGCCCGACCGGCGGCTCGATCGCAGACTTCGTCGGCTATGGTCCGACCGCCAATTGCTCCGAGACAAGCCCGACCGCGGTGCTTGCCAACACGACGGCCGCACTTCGCAAGAACAACGGCTGCACCGATACGAACAACAACAACTCCGACTTCACGGTCGGCGCGCCGAACCCGCGCAACAGCTCATCACCGGTCAACGTCTGCGGCGCGGTCAACAACCCGCCGGCGATCACGCCGCCGGCGAATCCGATCGCATCGGTGGCTCAGGATGCCGCGCCGTTCACCGTCAATCTCAGCGGTACCGACGACGGCGGCGTCTATCAGTGGACGGCCACTCCGGGCACCGGCCTGCAGAGTGTGACCGTCAGCGGCGGCCAGGGAACTACAACTGTGACGTACACCGTCACTCTGACGGCCGGGTTCAGCGGAACGGCGACGTTCACCGCCTCGCTGAGCGACGGAATCAACGCAGCGGTCACGCAGCTCGTCAACATTCAGGTCACAGGGACCGGTGGCAACAATCCGCCGCTGATTACACCGCCTGCGAATCCGATCACCACCGTGGCGCAGGATCCTGCTCCCTTCACGGTGAACGTGTCGGGAACCGATGACGGTGGCATCTTCAACTGGACGGCCACTCCGGGAACCGGCGTGGCCAGCGTGAATGTCACCGGCGGCCAGGGCACGGCCACGGTCACGTACACGGTCGCGTTGAACGCAGGATTCAACGGAACGGCGACGTTCACCGCGTCGCTCTCCGATAACGTCAACCCGACTGCCAACCAGGCCGTGAACATCAACGTGCTTCCCGCCGGCGCGACGCCGAATCACGTCGTCATCAGCCAGCTCTACGGCGGTGGCGGCAACTCCGGCGCGACGTATACCAATGACTTCATCGAGCTCTTCAACCCCACCGCTTCTCCGGTCAGCCTGGCGGGATGGAGCGTGCAGTATTCATCGGCAACCAACACCGGCGCGTTCTCCGGTCTGCAGCCGATCGGCGGCACGATCGGACCGGGCGAGTACTACCTGATTTCGCTCGCCTCGGGCGGCGCAATCGGCAGCCCGCTCCCCGCCGCGAACGTCGTCAATAACAGCGGTATCAACATGAGCGGAACGACCGGCAAGGTTGCTCTCGTCAACACCGGCAATCCGGTGCCCGGTCCCTGCTCCGCAACGGCTGCCGACACCGAGATCGTCGATCTGGTCGGCTACGGCACCGCGAACTGCAACGAAGGCGGCACGAACGCGCCGGCACCAAGCAACACGACGTCCGACTTCCGCAAGAACGGCGGCAACACCGACACCAACGTCAACGGCAACGACTTCCTCACCGGAACGCCGAATCCGCGGCGCACGACGCCGATCCAGGAGTTCGGACCGACCGTCGTGAATACCGATCCCGTAAGCAACGCCTCCGCCGCGCCTCGCGACGCCAGCATGATCATCACGTTCTCCGAGCTGGTGGACGTCGATCCGGGCTGGTACAACATCAACTGCACGTCGACCGGCAACCACAACGACGCCACGGTCGTTGAAGGCGCTCCGAACACATGGGTGATCACGCCCAACGCCAACTTCGTCGCCGCGGAGCAGTGCACGGTGACGATCCTCCAGAACTCCGTGCACGACCGCGACACGGACGACAGCGCGCCGGGCACCGACACGCTGCCCGCCGACTACTCGTGGACGTTCACCGTCTCCTCAGGAACTCTGCCTCCCTATCCGCCATCCGTTCATCTGACGATGGGCCAGCCATCGGTTTGTACGACCAGCCTGTCATCTCCGAACGCCTACCTGATGCTGAAGCCCGAGAATTCGATCTGCTACAACCGTGACCTCGGCCGTCCGAACTGGGTGAGCTGGCATCTCAGCGATGAGTGGGTTGGCTCGCTGACGCGTGTCGACACGTTCCGGCCCGATCCGGAAGTTCCGCCCACCTGGTATCGCGTACTGGCCAGCGACTTCTTCGCGTCAGGCTTTGACCGCGGGCACATGACGCCGAATGCCGACCGCGACAAGGAGACATCGATCCCGATCAACCAGGCAACGTTCCTGATGTCGAACATGGTCGCGCAGGCGCCTGACAACAACCAGGGACCGTGGGCGAACCTCGAGAACTATCTGCGTTCTCTCCTTTCTGTCGATGAGCTG
>DATLVW010000467.1:0-3772 GCA_035577085.1 Thermoanaerobaculia bacterium | reverse complement strand
CGACACTCAGACCGGCATTATCAAGAAGCTTGCCGCCTCTTGCCGTCTCCGCTTTCAGTTGTCAATTGTCCATTGTCAATTATCAATTCCGCGCATCCAGCTGATGCATCGCTCCAGACTCGCGCGCATCGCAGCGGCATCGAGATGGACTGGGCGGCCGTGACCCGGTAGGACCCATTCGAAGCGATAGTCGAGCAATCGCTCCATCGAGCGGATCTGCTCGCTCCACGAGTACCAGCAGGCGCTGCGGAATGCGTAGAGGTGGCCGCGGCGCTCGCTCCAGGCAAGATGATCGCCGGTGAATAGATAGCGGTCGCGATAGAGAAACACCGCGTGGCCTTTCGTGTGGCCGGGAGTCGGGATCATCACGATGTCGTTGCCGAGGATGATCGGATCGATGCCCGCCGGCTGAAGCTCGATCGATGCCGTCCGCGAATGCACGTCGTCGCGATGCAGAACGCGCTCGCAGCGGAAGCGATCGTGAAACTTCGCGTGGTCGGCGACATCGTCCTGATGCGTGAGTAGCAGTTTCGACACGCCGCCCATCGCCTCGATGTTCTTCACGAGCGGCCCCGAGAAGCGTGGTGAGTCGATCAGGACGTTGCCGTCCGTTCGTTGAATGAGATAGCTGATCGCGCCGAAGGACGACTCCGAGGCGTAGCCGCAGCGGAAGACGTCGTCATCGACCAGCTCCGGAAGATCGTCGAGCGCCTGACGCATGTCGAGCTTGGCGACCGATCCGATCGATGCGGTCGGACAGGAGATGAGTGCCTTCTGCGCGGCGAGCAGTTCCTCTTCGTTCTCGGGCTGGTGGTAGACCGATGACTGGTCGCCGGCATCGCTGAACGTCTTCGGCGCGAAGATGCGGCAGGCGTCGCAGTCGATGCACGTGCTGTCGACAAAGAAATCGCCCGGCACATTTTCCGGAAGCCGTTGCGCAAGCTGAGCCACGGGAGACAAAACGACGGCGCAGCGATCGCAATTTCGCCGTTAGAATGCCGCTCCTCCAACAGACCGATGCGTTTCAACAGCCTGGCTTTCCTCGCGTTCCTGCCGCTCTTCGCCGCGGGCTATTGGCTGACGTCCGGCCGGGTCCGCCTTTGGTTCATGCTGATTGCCAGCCTCTTCTTCTATGCCTGGTGGGACTGGCGCTTCGTTTTTCTGCTCCTGTTTTCCAGCGTGGTCGACTTCTCGCTGGGGATCTTTCTCGAGAACGAACAGGACGACAGACGTCGCCGCCGCCTGATCTCCCTCAGCATCGCCGTCAACCTCGGACTCCTCGGATTCTTCAAATACTTCAACTTCTTCGTTGTGTCGGCGGTCGATCTTTGCCGCTCGCTCGGGCTGCCGGCGAGCGAGAAGACGCTGCACATCATTCTGCCCGTCGGCATCTCGTTCTACGTTTTCAAGACGATGAGCTACACGATCGATGTCTACCGGCGGACGGAGAAGGCCGAGCGCGATCTGCTCCGATTCACGACCTTCGTCGTCTTCTTTCCGGAGCTCGTGGCCGGTCCGATCGTTCGTGCGTCACGCATGCTCCCGCAGTTGCAGCGCGATCACCGGTTCCGCTTCGAGCAGATGGTGTCCGGCCTCACGCTGGTCGCTTCGGGCTACGTGCGGAAGGTGGCGATCGCGGACTCGATCGCGCCGTTCGTCGACATTTGCTTCGCGCATCCCGAGGCGCACAACGCGTTGTCGCTGCTCATCGGCGTCTACTTCTACGCGTTTCAGATCTACTGCGATTTTTCCGGTTATTCGAGCATCGCCATCGGACTGGCGCGTATCTTCGGATTCGACTTCGGCATCAACTTCGACCGCCCCTATTTCTCGCGCAGCTTCAGCGAGTTCTGGACGCGCTGGCACATCTCCCTTTCGAGCTGGCTTCGCGACTATCTCTACATTCCCTTGGGTGGGAATCGCGGCGGCCGCTGGGCGACCCTCCGCAATCTCTTCATCACCATGCTCCTCGGCGGGCTGTGGCACGGCGCGAGTTGGACGTTTGTCGCATGGGGCGCGCTGCACGGCATCTACCTCGTCGTGCAACGCCTGCTTGCACCTGCCTGGAATCGCGTGACCCGCGCGTTGCGCATCCCCGCGCTCGCATCGAATGCTTTCCTCGTCTTTCTGATCTTTCACCTGACGTGCTTCGCGTGGATCTTCTTTCGCGCGTCTTCGTTCGCGAATGCATGGCAGGTCCTGTCCGGAATCGTTTCCGTTCACGGCCCGCAGTTGGCCGGCCTCGAGAACCGAGGACGCATCGCCAAATGCGCGCTGATGGTGGCGATCCTTCTCGTGTTCGAAGCGATGGCATTTCTGCCGAAGCAGCGCAAGGCGGTGCTTGCGACGACCGAGGGAGAGAAGGTCACGGTTTCGGCGCATCCGTTGGAGGCGTCGCCCGCGCTGCGGCTGGTGTTCATCGCCGCGTGCATCTGGGTCGTGCTGATCTTCGGCTCGTTCAACGGCAACAATTTCATCTACTTTCAGTTCTGACATGGCCGACCGACGACGCGCACTGATCTGGTTCGCCGCACTCCTGGCGTTGGTGTTCGCCGGCGATCGTGTCCTGGCCTGGGCGCTCGGTCGGGTGATGGTGCGAAGCCAGTTCCGCTTTTCGAGGCTCTATCGCGGCGGCAACGACGCCGACATCGTCATCCTCGGCGACTCGCGCGGCGTCCATTCGTTTTACCAGCCGGAGATCGAGAAACTCACCGGGCTGCGAACGTTCAATCTCTCCTACAACAGCATGTCGACGCGGATTGCCGAGGCGGTTCTGCGCGACTACCTCGACCGCAATCGTGCGCCGCGCCTGGTCATCATCGAGGCAACGTGTACGATTCCCGAGGGGGCGCTCGCGGGCCAGTTGGGAACGTACGCGAGTTTTTCGCCCCGGCTTGCTGCTCTGTATGCCGAGGGGCATCCGGACGGCGCGCTCACCGGGCGTCTCTTCCATCTTCTTCGTCTCAACAGCGAGTTCTATTTTGAGGCGCTGCACTACCAGACTCGGTCCGATCAGGATTGGATCAACCGATCGACGATTCCGGAAGCGCTTCGGATCAGACAGCCGGGGCTTTGGTCGCCGCCGAGGGCGGAGAACCTCGAGGCGTTGAACCGCATCGTGACGCTCCTGAAGCAGCGTGGGATCGAGGTCCGATTGGTCATCGCTCCCTACTGGCCGGTGCCGGTCAACATTCCGGAGATTGCGAATGCGATCGATGTTTCTATCCGCCCCGCCGACCCGCAGTTGCACGTCCTGAATTACGCGGGCGCTGTAACCGACCCCGAGGAGTTCGCCGACGGCGTTCACCTCAACGAACGCGGGAGCGTTGCCCTGATGGAGATCCTGCAGCGGGACGGGGTCTTTGCGATTCACTCCGCGGCGCCGCGGTGAGCCGGATTTTTTCGACGGTGAGGGCGTTTAACCCTCCGCATGTTCGACAACCTGCAGGACAAGATGGACCGGGTCTTCAAGACCCTGCGCGGCGAGGCTGCTCTCAACGAGTGGCACATCGACAACGCGCTCAAGGAAATCCGCGTAGCGCTGCTCGAAGCGGACGTTCACTTCAAAGTCGTCAAAGAGTTCACCAACCGCGTCCGTGAAAAGGCCGTCGGCCAGGACGTGCTCACCGCCTTCTCGCCCGCCCAACAGGTCACCAAAGTCGTCCGCGATGAGCTGCAGGAGCTCCTCGGCGGCAACGAAGTCGGCCTGGCGCTGGTCGGCTCGCCCGCGGTTGTGATGATGGTCGGCCTTCAGGGCTCCGGTAAAACCACG
>DATLVW010000466.1:0-4054 GCA_035577085.1 Thermoanaerobaculia bacterium | reverse complement strand
GAAGGTGTCGCCCGATTTCAAGGAGAAGGTCGGCGTGGCTACCTCGGTCAACTGGCCGGCCGGCGTCGGCGCGAAGGGGAACGAAGGGGTCTCCGGCCTCGTGCAGCAGACTCCCGGTGCCATCGGCTACGTCGAGCTCATCTACGCGCTGCAGAACAAGATTCCGTATGGCCCGGTGCAGAACAAGTCCGGCCAGTACGTCACCACGTCGCTCGAGTCGGTAACCGCGGCGGCGGCCGGCGTGACGATGCCCGACGACTTCCGCGTCTCGATCACCGATCCCGCCGCCGCTGACGCTTACCCGATCGCCTCATTCACCTGGATGCTTCTCTATCAGCATCCGGCGGACAAAGCCCGCAGCAAGGCGATGGTCGACTTCCTGAAGTGGGCTCTCGCCGACGGCCAGAAGTTCGCACCCGGACTCGGCTACGCGCCGCTGCCGCAGCCGGTCATCGCGAAAGAATTGCAGGCGCTTGCGACTGTGCAATGAAGCGGAGCTCCGACGACCGCAGCTTCCGCATCGGCACGGGCGCGTTTGCTGCGCTCGTGTTGCTGATCGTTCTCGGCATCGCCTTCGAGCTGACGCGGCAGTCGGCGCTGTCGATCACGAAGTTCGGGCTGAAGTTCTGGACGACGTCGACGTGGGATCCCGTCTCCGGCGACTTCGGAGCGCTTCCCTTCATCTGGGGGACGCTCTATTCGTCGATTCTCGCGCTCCTGCTCGCCACGCCCATCGCCCTCGGCATCGCCATCTTCATCTCCGAGCTCTCGCCGCGCGTTCTGCGCCAGCCGCTCGCGTATCTCACCGAACTGTTGGCCGCGATTCCCTCGATCGTGTACGGGTTGTGGGGCGTCTTCGTCCTCGTTCCGCTCGTGCGAAAGCTCGAGTTGGCGACGCCCGCCGCGTTCAAGAAGATCCCGCTGTTCAGCGGTCCGCCGCTCGGCGTCGGCATGCTCGCGGCCGCGCTGATTCTCGCCGTGATGGTGATCCCCTTCACCTCCTCGGTGGCCCGCGAGATCCTGAAAAACGTTCCTTCCACGCAGCGCGAGGCCGCCTACGCCCTCGGCGCCACGCGCTGGGAGGCGATCAAAGTCGCCATCGGCTTCGGCAAGAGCGGCATCATCGGCGCCGTCATGCTCGGTTTCGGCCGCGCGCTCGGCGAGACGATGGCGGTCACGATGGTCATCGGCAATTCGCCGCAGGTCTCGGCATCGTTGTTCAAACCGCAGTACACGATGGCCGCGGTGATCGCGAATGAATTCACGGAGGCCGCCGATGAGCTCTACCTGCACGCGCTCATCGAGATCGGCCTGCTCCTCTTCATCATCACCGTCGGCGTCAACCTCCTGTCGCGGATTTTGATCTGGTCGACGAAACGGCGTGCTATCGCACCACCGGTCGTGACTCCGACTCCGATCGTTGCCGAGGAGGTGGCGGCATGACGGCGAACCTGCGGCGGCGGAAACTGTTCTCGCGATTCTTCGAGATCCTCTGCGGCCTGGCCGTCGTCATCGCCCTCATCCCGTTGGCGATGATCCTCTTCTACGTGATCAAGGAAGGCGCCGGCGCGATGAACTTCGACTTTTTCACGAAGATGCCGAAGCCGGTCGGCGAGAGCGGCGGCGGAATGGCCAACGCCATCGTCGGGACGCTGATCCTCATCGGGATCGCGGCCCTCTTCGCCGTGCCTGTGGGTGGCATCTGTGGAATCCACCTCGCCGAATATCCGGGAACGAAGTTCTCATCGGTCGTGCGCTTCGCCGCGGATGTTCTCAACGGTGTTCCCTCGATCGTCGTCGGCATCTTCGCGTACGGAATCCTGGTCCTGCCGGTCAAACGATTCAGCGCGATCGCCGGCGGTGTGGCGCTCGGCCTGTTGATGGTTCCGATCGTCGTCCGCACGACAGAAGAGTTGATCCGGCTCGTTCCCGGCGGTCTGCGCGAAGGCGCTCTCGCCCTCGGCGCCACGCGCAGCCGCGCAGTCTTCGGCGTCATCCTCCCCGCCGCCCTCCCGGGCATCCTCACCGGAATCCTCGTCGCGCTCGCGCGCGTGGCCGGCGAGACCGCGCCGCTGCTCTTCACCGCATTCAACAACCGGTTTTGGTCTACGAGCCTCACGCAGCCGATCGCGTCGCTCACCGTTCAGGTCTTCACCTACGCGATCTCGCCGTATGACGACTGGCACCGCCAGGCGTGGGCCGGCGCGTTTCTGCTCGTGATGATCATTCTGACGCTGTCCATCGCCGCACGTCTCGCTGTCCGCCGCCTCGAAAGGATGAACCGATCATGATGACGACCGAACTGCGGCGGCGGGACGCCGCCGAGCCAGCCGGCGAGGACGCCGGCGTTCCGCCGCGCACTGGCCACACTTCGTTTCGTGCGGCCAAAGATGCATTGCCTCGCACTGTTGGTGACTATCCGCTTCCTGACGCCATACGCCAGGAACGTGACGCTAACGAGTGGAACGCTGCCGTCCCGGCGGCTGGCCCGGCGGCGTCCTCGCCGCCGCCAAACGCCAATCACGCGCAGCTCCTGACGCGAACCCAACCGTCAGCACAAGAAGGGCCGATGAGCCAAGACGCCAAAATCTCCGTCAGCAACTTCGACTTCTACTACGGCACTGCCAAGGTCCTGCACGGCATCAACCTCGACATTCCGGACCGCAAAGTCACGGCGCTAATCGGACCATCAGGCTGTGGCAAGTCGACCTTCATCCGCTCCATCAACCGGATGAACGACATCATCCCGGACGCGCACGCGAGCGGGACGATCACGATCGACGGCCAGGATGTGTACAGCGGTAGCGCCGACGTCGTCGAGCTACGCCGCCGCGTCGGCATGGTCTTCCAGAAATCGAATCCGTTCCCGAAGTCGATTTACGACAATGTGGCGTACGGCCTGAAGATCGGCGGCATGCGCAACAAACGGCAACTCGACGAGATCATTGAGCGCTCCCTGACGCGCGCCGCACTCTGGCACGAGGTGAAAGACCGGCTGCACGCCAGTGCGCTGGCACTGTCGGGCGGCCAGCAGCAGCGGCTCTGCATCGCCCGCGCCCTCGCCGTCGATCCCGAGATCCTCCTGATGGACGAGCCGGCCTCGGCACTCGATCCAATCGCTACGTCGAAGATCGAGGAGCTGATCTACGAGCTGAAGGACAACTACACCATCGTGATCGTCACGCACAACATGCAGCAGGCCGCGCGCGTCAGCGACCGCACCGCGTTCTTCATGCTCGGCCGCCTGATCGAATACGCCGAGACGAACGAGATCTTCATGAACCCGAAAGAAAAGATGACCGAAGATTACGTAACAGGAAGGTTTGGATGATCGTACCGCGTCACTTCGACAAAGATATCGACGAACTGAAGCATCTTCTCCTTCGCATGGGAGCGATGGTCGAGGATGCCATGGCGCGCTCGATCAAGGCGCTGCTCGAGCGCGACTCTGCGCTGGCCGAGGAGGTCATCGCCAATGATGATGAGATCGACCGCATGGAGGTGCTCATCGATCAGAAGACCATCGAGCTGATCGCCAAGATGCAGCCGGCCGCCAGCGACCTTCGCTTCGTGGCCACGATCATGAAGATCACGCCCGAGCTCGAGCGCATCGCCGATCTTGCCCAGGATGTTTGCGAGCGGGCCATCGAGCTCAATCGCGAGCCGCTGCTCCGTCCGCTCGTCTCCCTGCCGCAACTGGCCTACGATGCTCAGGCCATGGTGCGCGAAGCTCTCAACGCCTTCGTGCGCGGCGACGCCGATCTGGCCCGCCGCGTCATCACGCAGGACGACAACGTCGACGCGCTCACGGAGAGCTCGTTCCGCAGTCTCCTCACCTACATGCTCGAAGATGCCCGCAACATCTCCTCGGCCATCCGGCTCACGTTCATCGGCAAATACTTCGAGCGCATGGCCGATGGCGCCACGAACATCTGCGAGATGGTGGTGTATCTCGTCGAAGGAAAAATGATCAAGCACACGTCGACCATTGCGGCGGCGAAATGACGAAGATCGCGCTGATCGAAGACGACGCCGACATTGCCTTCACGATCCG
>DATLVW010000465.1:0-5281 GCA_035577085.1 Thermoanaerobaculia bacterium | reverse complement strand
GCCCGTACATGTGATCGTGGGCGTCCATCGCTCCGCCGATGACCTTCAATGCTTCGCTGTCGGCACACATGCGGACGGAGAGACGCCGCCATCGGGCCGTAATGAGTACGAGCTGATTGCGCAGCTCAGGAACGTTCCGCTGAACCGCGGCGAATACTCGATCATCGCTTTTGCGGGGGACGAGGCGGCAATCACGGTATTCGACCGCCGTGATTTGCGCCGCGCGTTCTCGATCACCGGCGAGCGTTTCGAGGTCGGACTGATCTCGCTCGATCACACATGGTCGCTTGTGCCGTCGGAAATGGAAGTCACCGCTGCTGCCGGCAGATGAAGCGTTCACTCCTGCTCATCAACTATCGGTCGGCATCGCTCGCAATCGATGCCATCAGAACCGCGCGCGCTTCGTCATCGCAGCCGCTTCAGGTGGTCGCGGTGGATAACAGCACCGACGCGTCCGAAGCGCGTGCGCTTGGTCCCGTTGCGGACGTGGTGATTACCGCGCCTCGAAATCTCGGTTATGCCGGTGGCATCAACGCCGGACGCCGCGCTTGTGACGGTGACGTCATCATCGTCACCAATCCTGACGTCCGGTTTGGAGGGAATGCGATCGACGCGCTGGTTGACGCTGATGCAGCCGTCGCCGGGCCGGCGCTGTTCTGGGACGAAGGCTATGCATGGCGACTCCCGCCTGCCGAGTTGCATACCGCGCGTCAGGTGGCGAGCCGTGCGCTCGCAAGCCGCTCGCGCGCGTGGGCGTTTGCACGAGACAGGCGGCGCTTTTTTGCGCGCGTGGCTTTCTGGTCGCTCGCCGTTCCATCACGCGTCCACACCTTGTCCGGCGCGGTGCTTGCGATCAAAGCAAAAGCATTCGACGACGCGCAGGGATTCGACGAGCGCTTTCAACTCTACTTTGAAGAGAATGACTTCCTCCGCCGCGTCGCGGGCGACATCGTTTATGTGCCGGCTGCTCGCTGTCACCATCTTTACAACCAGAGCGCGGGCGAGTCTCCGGAGTCGGCCGCACTGTATGCGCAGTCCGAAAGCCAGTATCTGCGCAAGTGGGGAGGTGAATTCGCGAAGCGGTTTGAGCGCAAGGTTCCACCAATAGCAGTGGAACGACTTCACGAGCACGGCCCGCGTACCTTCGACGGCGATGTGGTGCTCGAGGCGTCGCCGCTACCCACGTTCGAGACTGCAGCCGGTCATTTCGAGAAGGGCTCGATCTCCGATGTTCCTGATGACGTCTGGCGTGCCTATCGCGGCAACGTTCTCTATCTGCGTGCCGTCGACCGACGCAGCGGCCGAGTGCTGGAATCGTGGGCAAAAGCTAGAATACCGGCATGAGCTCGACCAGAGTCTCGGTCCTTGTTCCGCTGGTTGGACCGTCCGCCGAGCTTCCGTCGACGCTCGAGGCGATCGAGCGCTACCTGCAGGCGACCGGTTTCGAATTCGACATTCGGGTCCTGGATCGCCGTGACGGTGCTGGTTATGGTGCCATGTTGAGGCGCGGCGTGGCCGAGGCAGGTGGCAGCATCATCGTGGTCGCGGACCACGATCTGCCTTATCCGATGAGTGCCATCGGCGATGCCGTCGCGCTGATCCAATCAGGAGCAGCCGATGTGGTTTTCGGGCGACGCGAGACGCGACCGGGAGATCTCTTGCTGCGAACGCTTCTCGTTCCAATTCTTCCCGATCGAGCGCTACACCTGAAGGCGTTCTCCGCCGATGCAGCGCGCCTGATCGTTGGTGAGACCAGGCTTCGAAAAGGGGGATTCGATCTCGAAGCGGCCTACCTCGCGAATAAGTACGGATTCCGCGTGGAGTGCCTGACCATACACGGCGCGACGTCTGGTTCGAAGGCAACGTTCGATCTCTGGTCCGGCGTCGCTGCTGCCGTCGCGATCCGGATGACCGATCGAAGAAATGGTTATCGCCCACCGAGGCGCTGTCTGGTCTGTTTCTCCAACGAAGTATGGAGCATCGATCAGATCCCCGGTAACGTCGTGCGGTCGTGCAGCCGTTGCAAGTGCCGGTATCTTGGACATTTCGATGTCGTCGAGGATGGCGGTCCGGTTCGGCGCGTTCTGCGTGGCCAGCCAGCGCCAGCCGATCCGGGCGATGAGACGCTTCACCGCGGCGTGGCACGAGAGAAGACGAGCCAGAGGCGTCTGGCTGCGTTGCGCAAGCATCTCATCTCGCGGGCTCGGATACTCGAAGTCGGTGTTCGCGATGGCAGCTTCGGTTCCGCGGCGGCAGCGGAGTTTGAGTACGTCGGAATCGACCGCGCTCCGAGTGTTGCCCGTGCAGTCCGCGCCCGCGGGCTCGAGGTGTATTGCTCCACCGTCCCGAACTTCGTCAACACGGGACCGGCTTTCGACGCCATCGCGCTTTTTCATGTCTTCGAGAACATGGCCGATCCGCACGATGCGTTGTCGCGAATGAAGGACCTGTTGAAGCCGGGCGGCGTTTTACTGCTCTCGACGTTCGACACCGAGGGATTGCTGTATCTCATCACCGAGCGGCGATGGATGACGCAGAACTTCCGCACGCATCTCATTCTCTACTCGCGCTCCGCGCTCATCGAGTTGCTCGAGCATTCCGGGTTCGAGATTGTCAGCATCGGCGCGGAGCTCGAGTACCGCGACCAGCGCCTTCTTCGGCATTCGGTGGCAACCCGGTGGCCTGCGCTGATGCCCGTGATGCGGACCTTGTTCAGGATTCTGCCAGATCCGCTGCTGGTTCCGTCGGGATCGATCCGCATCGTGGCCAAACGGCGTGTCGGATCGCCGGTGAACTTCCGCGCGATCCCATCCGTCGAGCCGACACATGCCCGTTGACGCGCGCTTCACCATTCGCGCATTTCGCGAGGGCGATGAAGAGCAGATCCTCGCTCTCTTCGCGCGGGCCTTTCCGCACGCTGCCCGAGGGCGTGAACATTTTCAGTGGGAGTACCAGCGCAGTCCCTTCGGCAACGAGCGCATTTCGCTGACGTTCGATGAGGCCCAGCGGCTGGTGGCGCAGTACGCCGGCTATCCCGTGCCGCTTGTCGATGATGGACGTGCACTCGCCGCCAACCAGATCGGCGACATCATGACCGACCGCTCCGTGCGCCACATCGGTCGCGGACCGACCAGCATTCTGGCCCGAACGGCGAGTCATTTTTACGACACGTTCTGCCGCGGTAGGGTGGCATTCAACTATGGCTTTACGACGGCCGCACACCGCGAGCTGTCGGTCCGCTTTCTGGGGAGCGACGCTGTGGAGCCGGCGCCGTACCGCGTGCGCGATCTGACGGTGAATCCATTTCCGCGCATTGGGCGGCGGGAGCGCTGGCCGCGCGGATGGCAGCTCGACCTGGTCCGCGGTTTTGACTCGGAGTACGACGACTTTTTCGAGCGCGTTGCGCCCGCGTATCGTTTGCTCGTGCGCCGCGATTCCCGCTATCTGCGCTGGCGTTATCTCGAATGTCCTGACGTGCCCTACTTCGTCGTTGCGATCCGGAAGTGGCGCCGGCTGGTGGGCTGGAGCGTGTTCGGCGTCCGCGGTCGCAGGCTGGCATGGGGTGACGCGTTGTTCGATCCGCGCTATCCCCACGCCGTGGAAGTGCTCCTTCGTCATGTTGTGCCGGCCTACCCTGTCGATCGCATCGACGGTTGGTTTCCCGCGCGGCCGGCATGGTTCGATGGCCTGCTGCGTGGGCTTGGTTTCGAGTCCCGCCCCGACCCGCAGGATCTCTCTCTGATGTGTGTGCCCTTTGATAAGCCTGAGGCAAGCGCACAAATTGCTGAGCGGCTGTACTACACGTATGGCGACAGCGATCTTTTCTAGTGCGGGAGTCGCCGTTCGGGAGTCGGGGGTCGGAGCAGAATCCTCGTGAGGGAGTCGCTGATCGGGAGTCAGTCGTAGAAGGGCAGCCTCTGCTTCGAACTCCGACACCCGACACCCGACCAGCGACACCCGCAGTGGCCAGCCTCCTGCATGGCAGCATCAGCAGTCGGTAGAATGTGTACGGCAGGCCTGAGACATGAGTGAAGTCCAGCATCACGATCCGGACGACGAGAAGCGCGTCGCAGACGTCGACCGCAAACGCGTGCTCGTCATTGACGACGATCTGCCGTTGCGCGGCATGCTCGCGGCTGCGTTGCGGCAGGCAGGCTTTGACGTGTTGCTTGCCTGCGACGGAGACGAGGGATATCGCGCTCTGACGCTTCACCAGCCCGACGTCATCCTCCTCGACCTGGCGATGCCCGGCACCAATGGCTGGGATTTTCTGCAGCGGCTCCGGGAGACGGGCTTCCTCAGCACCGCCCGAATTATCGTTCTCTCTGCGCACCTGTACATGGAACCGAAAGCCATCTTGCAACTCGGCGTTTCTGCAATTCTGCCGAAGCCGTTCAACCTTCCCGAGCTGATCGACCTAATCGAGCATCTTTCGCCTTGACGGTCCTGGCGTCGAATCGTATGAGCCGCGCTGGCCTTGCGGATCGAGTGGCCGCTCGCTACCCGACGCGCTTTCTTCGCATTTATGTTCGCGCGAAGATCCGCATGGATCCCGTTTACGACGCGGTCTTCGATCGTCTCGGAATCAGCGGCCAGCCGTTGCTCGATGTCGGCTGTGGCGTCGGCATCCTTCCGAGCTATCTGCGAGAGCGCGGTTTTACGGCGCCCATCTGCGGTCTCGATCACGATGAGCGAAAGATCGGCATTGCCCGGCAGGTCGTGCCCGACGCAACGTTTGAAGCTGGCGATGCGCGGGTGGCGATGGATCGTGGCGGCACCGTTGTGCTGCTCGATCTGTTGCATTACTTCACGTCGGAGGAGCAGTCACGAATTCTTGCAGCCGCTGCCGCACATGCCACGACGGTGATCATCCGCGACGCCGTTCGCGATGGGAGCTGGCGCTACCGGATGACATACGCGCAGGAGATGTTCTCGCGATTGGTGCGCTGGCTTCGCGCGGAACGTCTGCATTTTGCGACGCGCGATGAGGTCCTTCGTCCATTTGCGGGTTTCGAGGCCGAGGTCGTGCCGTTGTATGGCCGGACGCCGTTCAACAACTACCTCTTCGTTTTCAAACGGTCAGGCAGAGGAACGACGAACGCGTAGCCCTTCGCCTGCAACGCGCGGACGACACTGCTCACGCACGCCACCGAAAAGCCGCGCCCCTGATGCATCACCACGATCGAGCCGGAAGTGACGCGCGGCACGATTCGCTTCACAACGCGCTGCACGTCGTCGCCGAAGGAATCGAATCCGCGCACGCTCCAACCGACGAGCGTCA
>DATLVW010000464.1:0-4178 GCA_035577085.1 Thermoanaerobaculia bacterium | reverse complement strand
TCAGGCGGCTGCCTTTGGCGGTCGCTTCGCCGTTGCGGTCGGACCAGTCGAGGAAGAGACGCGCCAGCTTCTCGGACGTGCTCTGCGACAGGCCGAGGGCGCGGATCTCGCGCTGCGCGGAGTGGTACTTCGCGCTCAGTTGCTGCGCGGTGTGAAGACATGCTTCAGGGTGGCTGTTCAGGAAGGCCATGAAGTCTTCGCGGCGGATGAAGTTGACCTGCGACGGCTCCAGCATTTCGGCGGAGACTTCGTAGGGCGTGCCGAGGATGCCGGCGCTGGCGCCGAGAACTTCGCCGGCTTCGGCGATCTTGACGATGAGCGTCTTCCCTTCGGCAGAGGACGTCGTCAGTTTCGCGCGCCCGCTGCAGATGATGAACACGCCGCGAGGCTGCTCCCCTTCGACGAACAGGACCGAGCCCTTCGGATAGACCGCCGTGAACTTGATCTCATCCATCCGCTTCACGGTGGCCGTTCCCATGTTGCAGAACTGGCGCTCGGTGCGGAGCGAGCATGATTGGCAGCTGTTCTGGGTGTCGACGTTGTAAGGGGTGTTCATCGTTGCCTCCGTGTCGTTTCGGTGTGATCACCGTCGTATGTAGCCAATATCACCTCGATTTGTGATCAGCGCCCCACCCCGGGGGGTGGGGAGGCGAACATGGATAGGTGGGGAAAAAGGCAGAGATCAGAGATAGAGAGATCAGAGATAGAGAGATCAGAGACGAGAGATCAGAGACGAGAGATCAGTGACGGAGAGATCGGTGACGCGAGAGAACGCGGGATGCTCGTTCCTGATGGCTCCTGATCTCTTGTCTCTTGTCTCTGATCTCTGATCTCTGATCTCTTCATGAAAAAGGCAGAGATCAGCCACACGGTGATACCGGTCACAAGCGCTCGTGACTCCCTGCACGGAGCGAATGGCATCGCCGCCCTAACCTTACGCCCATGACGACGGGCGGCGGAGCGAGGTTCAAACGATTGCGAACGATCGCGCTTGCCGCGCCGGTCGTTCTGATCGTGGCGCTGCACGCGGTCATGCTGCTTCGCCGTGTCGGCGATGCCTCGATCACGCGTCCGGTGGTTCTCGCGCAGTGGGCGTTTGCGGCGGCGCTTCTGGCCGCGGCCTTGTTCGTGCGGCGCGCGCTCTCCCGCAACGGCGGACGGCGTGCGGCGATCATCTTCTGGCTCTTCGTGGCCATTCTTCACCTGGCCCCTGCGGGCGAGCGCTATTTCGATCTTCGCCAGGATGCAGCCTTGCTCGTCGAAGTGGGACTTGTCGCCGTTCCTGCGATCGTGATTCTCGCGTCGCGCCAACGCTCTGACAGCATCCAAACGCAATCGGGCTGGATCGGCATCGACCTTCTCGCCTTCGCGCCCTTCAGCTCCTCGGTCTGCCTCGGCGACCGCGCCCCGCCTCGCTTCTGAATCCTTTCGATCCGCAACCGCGCGACGGTCCTGAACATCGGACCACGAAATGAGGATTTGGAAATGACTCCCGATAGCACCCTGCACTCGGCCCTGCTGCACCTGCCGATCGTGACCACGATCCTGTCCGTTCTGTTTGCAACGATTCTCTTCACTCGCTATCGCCGTCACGGCGGCGGCCTTCACCTGCTCTGGTGGGGCATCGGAATGGTTACCTACGGCATCGGCACGATGACCGAAGCCTCGACGACGCTCTTTGGGTGGAATCCGATCATCTTCAAGTTCTGGTATGTGGCCGGCGCGTTTCTGGGCGGCTATCCGCTGGCGCAGGGCTCCATCTATCTATTGATGAGTCCTCGTTTCGCGCGATGGTCTGCGCGGATCGCCTGCGCGGTCATCGCTGTCGCAGCGATTCTCGTGTTTCTCTCGCCGCTCAATGCTGCGCTGGCGGAACCGCACCGTCTCTCGGGCCGCGTCCTGGAATGGCAGTGGCTGCGCGCCATCAGCCCGTTGCTCAATCTCTACTCCGTGACCTTCCTGGTCGGCGGCGCGGCAGTTTCTGCGATTCGCTATCGCCGCAATCCAGCAGCGTCGAATCGGTATGCGGGAAACATCGCCATCGCCATTGGCGGACTTCTTCCGGCCATCGGCGGCACGATGACCCGTTACGGTGTCGTGGAAGCGCTCTACATCACCGAACTGGCCGGACTCCTTTTGATTTACGCAGGCTACCGCTGGTGCACCGCCGCGCCGTCGCGTGCGATCGCACCGCAGCGCAAAGCAGCGATGACCGCAGCGGCGATGCTGCTGGTTCTCTTCCCGATGAGCGCGATTGCCGATGACGCCAAGCCGGCGAAGCCGGAGCAGCCCGCGACGGTCGCCGCGGCTACTCCGGTCACAGCAACCACAGATACCAAGGCCGCTGCAAAAGCCGAAACGCCGGTCCCCTCGTTCTTCGCGGAAACGACCGTTACCGCCACCGGAACGAAGCGCGACGTCTTCGAGCTGGCAACGCCCGTGACCGTCATTCGTCAGGAGTCGATCGAACAGAAATCGCCGCAGAACGCCGCCGAACTTCTGCGCGAGCAGCCCGGAGTCGACATCAACGGCGTCGGGCCGAATCAGGGACGTCCGGTCATTCGCGGCCAGCGCGGCCTGCGCGTGCTATTCCTCGAGAACGGGCTGCGCCTCAACAACCCGCGCCGTCAGACCGACTTCGGCGAGATGACCGGTCTCGTCGATCTCAACAGTGTCTCCACAATCGAAGTCGTTCGTGGCCCCGCCTCAGTTCTCTACGGAACCGATGCGATCGGCGGCGTGCTCAATCTCATCAGCAAAGAGCCCGCGTTCAACAGCGGCTCGAACGTGGGCGGCTTCGTCGAAGGGCGTTACTCGAACAGCGGCAAGCTCGCCGGCGGCAGCGCCGGATTCGACGTGCGGTTCGGTGCGCTGACCCTCCAACTCGGCGGCACGAAGCGCGAGGTGAACGACTACTCCGTTCCCTCCGGACAGTTCGGCAACATTCATCTTCCGAACAAAACGGACGTCCTCGACACCGGCCTGCACGATACGACCGTCTGGGGAAGCGCCGGTTACGCCGCGAGTGATCGCGATAAGTTCAACTTCCGCTTCAATCACTACCGCGCCGGCCAGACCGGATTCGGCTACGTGCCTGCGAATCTCTACGGCGCCACCGAAGAGGCCAAGATCCGCATCCTCTATCCCGAGCAGGCATTCGATCGATACCTGTTGTCCTACGCCGGTACGCCGCAGAACCAGACCTGGGCCGACTCCACCAACGTTCAGGTTTACTACCAGAACAACAAGCGCCAGTTGGCAAACGACATCGACATCAACATCGGTCCCGTCGCACCCGGCTTCCCGAATTCGTCAGTCCTCGCCAACACGCTGAACCATTCCGACGTTCGTACGTTCGGACTTCGTACCGACGCCGTCAAAGTCTTCGGCAATGGCCGTCACATCATCACCTACGGCTTCGAAGGAACGCGCGATCACAGCGACAACACCGACTACTCCGTGACCACGGCCATCATCCGCACGCCGTATGGCAACAGCACGTCGGTCGCGCCTCCGGACACGCTCGCCAATGCGCCGAATGCGACGAACCTCAGCTACGGCGTCTTCGGACAGGACGAAGTGTCCGTGACCAACAAGCTTCACGTGACGGCCGGACTTCGCTATCACGACGTGAAAACCGACGCCATTGCCACTCCCGGCTGGAACGTGAACGGCCTCGGCTTCTCGGATCACAACATCGTCGGCGCGCTAACGGCGACCTACCAGATCACCGACTACATGAACCTTCTCTCGTCGTATGGCCGCGGTTTCCGCTCGCCCAACATCATCGAGCGGCTGTTCAATGGTTTGACGCCCGAGGGGAGCGGGTATCAGTTGCTGAACCCGGCTCTCAAGTCCGAGACGAGCAACAACTTCGATCTCGGCGTCAAATACCGCCGCTGGGATGCGTTCATGGAAGCCGTCGCGTTCCGCAATGACATCAGCGGCGGAATCATTCAAGCCTATCTTTCGCCGTCGGAGATTGCGGAGCTCGACGCGGCCACGCGCGCTGCGATCAAAGCCGGAGGCGTGCAGTTCGTCGTGCAGGACCGCAACGCCGAGCGGCTTCGTTATCAAGGTGTCGAAATGGCTCTCGGGTGGCACTCGCACAACGGCCTCACCCTCGGCGGCAACTACACCTGGGTCGACGGCAACCGCACCGACTCGATCAATCCGCC
>DATLVW010000463.1:0-4809 GCA_035577085.1 Thermoanaerobaculia bacterium | reverse complement strand
TTATGAAACCATCGCATTCGTTGTCCTGGCCATCGCGGCGATTCCGCTCAACCTATGGATGGCTCGCCGCTATCAGCGACAGATCGACGCACTCTCTCGTCTTCAGGAGGAACATTGAAAACATCGCTCAGATGCATCGTTGTCGTCGTCAGTCTCGTTCTTCTCGCCCATGCCGGCACCGGTGCGGTGTTGCCGGACAAGGACATCCGCGCCATCCTCGTTGACCGCATCGACGTGCAGCGGCAGGGCGTCGGCATCGTCGTCGGCGTCATCGATCCATCCGGCCGGCGCACGGTCGCGTACGGAAACATCAATAAAGGAGAAGGACCTGTCGACGCCGATACCGTCTTCGAGATCGGCTCCGTGACGAAGGTCTTCACGTCGCTGCTCCTCGCTGATGCAGTCCGGCGTGGCGAAGTGGCTCTCACGGATCCCGTTTCGAAGTATCTCCCGCCGGACGTGAAGGTGCCCGAGCGCGGCGGAAAGAAGATCACCCTCGTCGATCTGGCCACGCACACTTCCGGTCTGCCTCGCATGCCGACGAACTTTCATCCGAAAGATCCCGGCAATCCGTACGCCGACTACACCGAGGCGCAGCTCTACGAGTTCCTGTCCTCCGTCGAGCTGACGCGCGACATCGGCTCGCACTACGAGTACTCGAACCTTGGCGGCGGCCTTCTCGGCCACGCTCTGGCCCGCCGCGCCGGGACCGACTACGAGACGCTGGTGCGGACCCGGATTCTGGAGCCGCTTGGGATGAAGAGCACCGCCATCACACTATCGAAGTCGATGAAGGAGCATCTCACTCCCGGGCACGACGCCCGGCTTCGTCAGGTACCGAATTGGGACCTCCCGACTCTGGCCGGCGCCGGCGCGCTGCGATCGACCGCGAACGACCTGCTGACCTTCCTCGCCGCAAACATCGGCATCGAGAAGTCACCGCTGGCCCCATCGATGGCCGCGATGATCGCCACGCGCCGTCCCACCGGCAACCCAAACCTCGAGATCGCCCTCGGATGGCACATCTGGAACCGCAACGGACACGAGATCATCTGGCACAACGGCGGCACCGGCGGTTACCGCACCTGGATCGGATTCGAACCGAAGAGCCGCACCGGCGCTGTCGTACTCTCGAACACGACCACGAACGCCGGCGTCGATGACATCGGCCTGCATCTTCTCGATCCCGCCGTCCCGCTACTGCCGCCGGCGAAGGAGCATCATGAGGTGAAGGTTGACGCTGCTGTCCTCGAGAAATACTCGGGACGCTACCAGCTCGCGCCGAACTTCATTCTGACCATCATGCGGGAGGGCGACCACCTTTATTCGCAAGCTACCGGTCAGCCGCGGTTCGAGATCTTCGCCGAGGGCGGCCACGACTTCTTTGTCAAAGAGTTTGACGCGCAGCTCACGTTCGTCGTCGATGCCAACGGCCGCGCGACGAGTCTCGTGCTTCATCAGAACGGCGACCATCCTGCGAAGCGGTTGGAAGGCGAGCCTCCACCGGTGAAAGAACATAAGGAGGTTGCCGTCGATCCGAAGATCTTCGACGGATACGTTGGCCGCTACCAGCTCGCGCCGAACTTCGTACTTGCGATCACGCGGGACGGGGACCGGCTTTATTCGCAAGCTACCGGGCAGCAGCGGTTCGAGATCTTCGCCGAGGGCGCCCACGACTTCTTCTTCAAAGTCGTCGACGCGCAGATCACGTTCGTCACCGACGCAGCAGGACACGCCACCAGCCTGACACTGCACCAGAACGGGAGGGACGTGCCCGGGAGGCGGGTGGAATGATCTGGGTCAGGTCTAAAGTCTAAAGTGCCGAATAGGGCTCATTGTCTTAGGGACGATCGTCCTCGGCACTTTAGACTTTAGACCTGACCCTTCACGCCAACATTGTCCTCGGCACTTTAGACTTTAGACCTGACCCTTTAGACCCAGTTCCGTCTTCGATTCAACAGTCATCTGTAACCGATCCTCGTTACAATCCGTCCGTGCGCATTCTCGGTATCGATCCTGGCTCCGTCACGACAGGATTTGGCGTCATCGAGCAGGTTCGGGGGCGGCTGGCGTTGATCGAGCAGGGGACGATCGGGACGACGCGCGGGGCTGAGCTGGCGGACCGGCTTTGCCGCATCCACGACGAGCTTGTTGCCGTCATCGCGCGCAATGCGCTCGACGCCGTCGCCGTCGAAGCGCCGTTCGGCGGGCAGAACATCAAGAGTCTGATCCAGCTTGCGCACGCCCGCGGCGTGATTCTGCTGGCGGCGAGGGCGGCGAAGCTTGACGTATTCGAATACTCGCCGCGCAGCGTCAAGAGCGCGATCGTCGGCTATGGCGGCGCGGAGAAGGAACAGGTGGCGAAGATGGTTCGCATGCTCCTTCCTGGTTGCGCGAATCTCGTCATGTCCACCGACGCCTCCGACGCCCTCGCCGTCGCCATCTGCCACGCCCACACCGCCGGAACCGCCGAGAGGTTGCGGATCGCTCGATGAGCTCGTCGCTCCCGCAGGAACAGACGGTCGAAGCGAACGCGCAGGCAGGCATCCCAGGCGGCCGGTTCCAACGCACGTTCAGCGCGTTGCGCTACCGCGACTTTCGACTGCTCTGGTTCGGTGCGTTCGCGTCGACAACCGGCACGTTCATGCAGACGCTGGCGCAGGGCTGGCTCGTCTACACGATGACCGGCTCGGCCTTCCTCCTCGGCGTCGACGGCTTCCTGGCCACCGGCCCGATGCTGCTCTTCTCGCTCTTCGGCGGCGTCATCGCCGACCGCATCGAGCGGCGCAAGATCATGCTCCTCTCGCAGGTCATGCAGATGACGTTCGCCTTCGTGCTGACGGGCCTCATCTACTTTCACGCCGTCAAGATCTGGCACATCTTCATACTCTCGTTTCTGACCGGGAGCGCGCAGTCGTTCAGCGGCCCGGCGTACGCGTCGCTGCTGCCACTGCTGGTCAAGCGCGACGACATGTCGAACGCCGTGGCCATGAACTCGATGCAGTTCAATCTGGCGCGCGTCATCGGCCCGGCGATCGGCGGCGTGGTCTTCGGCGTGTGGGGTGCCACCGCCTGTTTCGGCATCAACGGCTTGTCGTTCGTCGCCGTGATCATCGCGCTGCTCATCATCAAGATGCCGCCACTGCACGCGGATGCGACATCGACGTCGATGATGGCGCAGATGAAACAGGGATTCGCGTTCGTGGCATCGCGGCGATCCCTGTTGATGCTGACCTTTCTCTCGTTCGCCGGCACATTCCTCGGCATGCCGCTCTTCACGATGATGCCGGTCGTGGCCAAGAGCATCTTCCACCTCGGGCCGCAAGGTCTCTCGATTCTGCAAGCCGATTACGGCGTTGGGTCGGTCGTCGGCGCGCTCTTCGTCGCCGGCAGCAGCTATGCGGCAAAGAAGGGGAGGCTGGCGCTGATGCTCCAACTCGTCTTCGCCTGCACGCTCGTGGCGTTCGGATTTTCGCGGCACATCACGTCGAGCCTGGTCATCGCTTTCCTCGCGGGTGCGGCCATCGTCGGCGTCATCTCTCTTTACAGCTCACTCGTGCAGTTATCGACGAGCGACGCCATGCGGGGACGTGTGATGTCGATCTTCATGCTGGCGTTCCGCGGCGGCATGCCGCTCGGCAATCTCCTGGCCGGTTTTGTCGCCCAGCGGTGGTCGATCTCGACCGCACTGGAAGTGAACGGCATCGCGCTCGCGGTCGTGGCCCTTATCTTCATCGCGCGGGGAACGGACCTCGATGCGGGGCTGGAACACGCGCCTGTCTGACGTAAACGCTCTCCGGACAACTTGACGCGGCGCGTCAGTGGGGCTAACGTATCGGTATCCAGGCTCAACGTTGTCCGAGCTTCGCGCCCATCTCGTAGTTTCCCGCCGGAAATCCTTACGCGCCGCTGTACCTTCATACGCCGCCGCGCACAATCAAACAGGAGAGAGGTACATGAGATCAATAAGAGTTCTCGCAGCTACTGCTTTGTTCTTCGTGTTCATCGTGCCGTCCTTCGGGGCGTGCACCTTCCCGGTGACCGTCTCGGACGGGCTTGGGAACGTCCACCGGCTGTCGTGGCAGCCAACCGCCGGCGCGACGAATTATGAAGTTCAGGTGTCGCACGACGGTTTTCAGCATTCCACGACGCTGGCGAATCTTCCTGCTGGTACGACCGGCGTCACGGTGAGCGTCCTGACGAATTCCTTCCAACCGTACTCCTACCGCATCATCGCGTCGAACCCGTCGAACGCATCGAACGTTTCGTGTACCGGCGCAGCGACCCAATCCTTTGCGGACCCCGCATTCGATCAGCGCGTCAACAGAATCGTCATTCCGGTAGCCGGCTCGACTCGCGGCGCGAACAATGCCCAATTCAAGACATCGCTTCGCCTTGGGCCGCCGACGTCGCTGAACATCGGAAAGATCATCTTCCATCCGGCAGGGCGTGCCGGCAGCGATGACGATCCGTCGATTCCGTACCGTGTCGACCGCGGCGATACGCTGCAGTTCGACGACATCGTTGCCGCGATCGGCCAGAGCGGTATCGGGTCCATCGACATCACTTCGGACTCTTCCTTCGGTCTTCCCGAGAGGGGCCTGTTGCCGGTCGAAGCACGGCTGTTCAACGAAGGGCCCGGGGGAACATACGGCACGTTCGAAGAGGCGGTGCTGCCGCCGGACGCCTACCGGCCGATCGACTGGAACATCTTCGTCCCCTCCACACGGTTCCGTGTCAACCTCGGCATCCGCACTCTCACCGCCGCGCACGTCACCTTCTATCACTTCGCGGCCGGGGGCCCTGTGA
>DATLVW010000462.1:0-3528 GCA_035577085.1 Thermoanaerobaculia bacterium | reverse complement strand
TTGTGAAGCCGGCGAACGGCGGCTCGTCAGTGGGTGTGACGAAGGTCAAGAATGACGCGGACCTGAGCGCGGCCATCGAGAAGGCGTTGCGCTTCGATGAGAAGGCGCTGGTGGAGCGCGGTATCGATGCCGCCGAGATCGAAGTCGCCGTCCTCGGCAACGACGATCCGCAAGCGAGCGTACCCGGCGAGATCATCGCCGGCCGCGAGTTCTACGACTACGAAGACAAATACGTCGAGAACAACACGCAACTGATCATTCCTGCAAAACTGCCGAAGGAAAAAACCGACGAGATCTGCCGCATGGCCATCACTGCCTTCAAAGCGATCGGCGCCGCAGGCTTCGCGAGAGTCGACTTCTTCCTCGAGCGCGGCAAAAACCGCCTCTACGTCAACGAGATCAACACCATCCCCGGCTTCACGAAAATCTCGATGTACCCCAAACTTTGGGAAGCAACGGAGCTCAAATACCCTCGCCTGATCGAACGCCTGATCGAGCTAGGCATCGAGCGCTCCCGATCGCGGGCCGCGCGTTATGAAAGCACAATGAAGTGGTTCGATGAGGTGAAGGGGATCGTGTAGGGCTACCATGTCTGCCCACCAGGTCTCACCGCGCTTCACCTGCGGTCCTCACGAGTGAGCGTGGATTCCTGCTCCGCCGCTCACTGCACCCACTCCACTCAGGGATGGGACGCGTGACGACGCGGGATTGAATGTCCCCCTACCGCCCATAGCTCCCGACCGATGCTTGGCGAGTCGGCGGAAAAGAAGATGCGGTCACCCGCGAGCGTCAGCTCTCCCGGCAATGAGCTCTTGGTACCGGGGTAGATATCGGCCAGCATCTTCGTGCCCGAAGAGGTGCCATCGGTCGTCCAGAGCTCCCAGCCGTGGACTGCGTCCCAGCCGCTGAAGTAGGCCGCGTTGCCGTGTGCCGTGAGCGATTTGCATCCGGAACTTCCGTCTTTCGTCAGCATTGCGGCGAGCTGCGCCGTTCCCGCGGACGTGCCGTCGGAGCGCCACACGGTCATTGTGCCGTTGGATGCGAACGACGTGAGCGCCAGTGCGTCACCGACGGCAGCACCGCTGAAGATGCATGGCGAGCTGACTGGCAACGCGATCGTGCCGTTGGCCGTTCCATCGCTGCGATACAGCGTTCCATTCAAAGCGAAGTAGACGAATGGGCCGGCGGCGCCGACGAACTCCGTCACTGTCTGCGCGGCCAGATCTTTGACGATCGTAGATCCTGCTGCCGTCCCGTCCGAGCGCCATAGCCGTGCGCCGTGATCGAATGTGCTCGATTCGATGAAGTAAATCAGTTTGCCGGCGCGGATCACCTCGTACACCTCGCCAGTCGGCGGCTGGCTCGGAATGAGCTCGACGGTTCCCGCTTCGGTTCCGTCCGTCGTCCAAAGCCTCGGACCTTGCGTGATCCATTCGACCTCACCTGCAGAAAAGAACCTCGGCAGGAAAGAACTTGCGTCGAACGTGTGGATCTTTCGCGTGGCAGCGATCGTACCGTCGGAGAACCAGAGATCCCGTCCTGCCGCAAAGAGGATGCCGTTTGCCATTGCATGCGGAGAGGCTGATTGCTCGAAGATCGGAGTCGTCCCGGCGGCGGTGCCGTCGGTGGCGTAGATCTGTCCTGGAGAATTCGTGGGTGCGGTCGAGAAGAAGTAGCGGCCGTTCGCCGCCGCGGGGCTCGAGATCGTCCACGGAGAGTTAACGAGCGTTGCTGCGGTCCCGGCGCTCGTGCCGTCCGAGACACCGATCGCATCACCTCCAAAGAGCGTCGCAACGAAGAACACCGAATCACCGCTCGCGCGCAGCTGCCGTGGTGATGATCCATTGAGCGAATCCTCCGGCGCGCAGTTCGCGAGGAGGTGCGTTCCAGCCGCCGTGCCGTCCGTGATCCAAGGCTCGCGGCCCGTAGTGAGCTCCTTGGCGACGAAGATCACCTTCCCGTCCGGCCGCTCCTCGCCATACACGTCTTCGATTCCAGTGCGATATCCCGGGTTGATGTCGGCGAGCATCTCGGTGACCGTTCCATCGGTCCGCCACAACTCCATCCCGTGAATACCGTCGTCATGGCGAAAATAGAAGTTGCTGCCGATGACGAATCCTTCGCCCAGGGACGTATACCCGTGTTGATCGACCTTCATGATCGGCCGCGTCGTGGCCACGGTTCCCTCGCTCACGTACAGCGTGGAAACCAGTTTGCCAGCATCGTTAACCTGGCCGAAGAGGAAGAGCCGGCTCCCGAGAACGCGTCCAGAATAGGAGGTCGTGCTGACGTTCACGTCGGTAACTCGCGTTCCGGCTGCTGTTCCATCGGTCGTCCAGAGACCTCCTCCATCGAAGAAGAGTTTGCCGCTGATGATGCCGATCGGGGAGAAGGCTCTCACCGTTGCGATCTGTGACGTGCCTGCCGGCGTGCCATCGGTTGCCCAGAGCGCGTTGTTCCCTTGAGCCCCTCGGAGCGAGAACAGCATGCGATCACCAAGGGGGATGATTTCGCTTGTGTCGTTGAAGAGCACGCTGGCCGAAAGCGGCAGCAGCAGCGTCGTGTTCGCAATCGTGCCGTCCGTGCGATGTAGGCCGGTTCCCTGCGGCGTGGCTCCATAGAAGAAAATCCACGGACCGAGTGCGAAGAGGCTGGGATCGCGGTCCGGATCGAATGCGCCCTGGTTGCCGGGCATCAGATCGATCTTCGATGTGCCAGCAGGTGTGCCGTCCGTACGCCACAACTCACGTTCCGATGTTGTCGGTCCGAAGAAATAAAGCGCATCGCCGCGAACGACACCATTGGTGAGATACCGCAGCACGAAGCGGCCGAGGAGCACCGGCTCGCCGCCACTCGTGTCGAGCGCGAAGACGCCTTCACCCCCGGTATCTGTGCCGCCGTAGATGAGCCTTCCGTTGAGTGTCCCTAAATACGGCCCGAGAAACTGAATCTCAGGAACGCCGTTGCCATGTGTGACCTGTACCGTGCCGGCCGTCGTCCCGTCGCTCTTGAATACTTCAATGGATTTCCCTGTGGTGTTCGCTATGAACCAGGTCATGTTGCCGATCGTCGTCCAGAACGTGCGTCCGAACGGCATCGAGTCATGAACGGTATATCCCGGAAGATCGCGAACGAGGTAGGGCTGCACTTCAGCGAACGCGGAGAGGGAGAAGACAAGAAGGAGGAACGGGAGTTTGCGCAAGGGAGAACCCGAGATTCTATCCCAGCGGGGTGAGGTTGCATGACACCCGGAACTGCCGCGCAGCCATCAGTCGATTTCCGAAAAACAAATGCGCGGGCGCGCCTTCGGACGCGCCCGCGCGGGACTTACTGCTTACTGCGTTACCGGTTACTCAGTTTTCGGATCGGTCGTCGATGACGATGGCGTCGCCGGCGAGGAATCCTCGGGAGCCGCTGTAACCGGGTTCGCCGGCTTCGGGGCCGGCTTGGACTTGGACTTACGAATGCGCTTGCCGAGGGCCTTTCTCATGGCGTCGACATGAGGAATGAGATCGGCCGACTCGGGAC
>DATLVW010000461.1:0-2662 GCA_035577085.1 Thermoanaerobaculia bacterium | reverse complement strand
ATGCCGGGCTTGCGTCTTGATTTCGACAGCGTGCTTCGCGTGTTCCTCTGGGGTCCGGCACACCCCGCACTCTTCGAATAACTTCACGCGTTCGGCTTTGAGCTCGCCTTCGTCGCGGTCTTCCAGGTCCATGAACTCGTGCTCGCGCGCCTCGGGCAGCGCGCGCAGCAGCTCGTCGAGTTTGAGATGCAGTGCCCGGGTGTCGCGGTTCTGGGTGTTCTGGATGAGAAAGACCATCAGGAAGGTCACGATCGTCGTGCCCGTGTTGATGACCAGTTGCCAGGTATCGGAAAAGTGAAAGAGCGGACCGGTGACGATCCAGATGAGGATGATCGCCGCCGCGCTCACGAACGCCGGCGTCGAGCCGGTCCACGCGGTAGCTGCGCTGGCGAACCGGGAAAGGGGATTGCGGTGGACATGCTGTCTTCGGTCGGCCATGGTTTTACTACCGAGCCAGTTCACGCGCGGTGCCAACGCCGTTTAGAATGCGCGGCCATGGTCCGCCACCTTTTTCGATGTGTTGCGTTCCTTCTCTGTTCGCTGCCTGCGCTCGCTGCCACGAATACTCGCGACTTCAACGTCTACCTTGGCGACGCCAGCAGCGAAACGAACCGCCACGGCCAGTCCCGCTTCCGCACGATCAGCTTCGAGTTGACGACCGGACCTCACTATTTCAAACGCTACGCCGAGCGCTGGCTGCCCAACGCCCGTGTCGGCGTCGATATCGATTACGCCGATGTTCGACAGCCGCGCAGTTGGTTTGGTCACACCTACGGCGATCCCGACGATTCCGTGCGCGCCGAGTGGGCGCACTTCTTCGTGCGGCAGTACTGGCTCACGTCATCCAATTCGATCCGGCCGTATGCCGACCTCGGTACGGGACCGATGTGGTCGAATCGCCGCATCCCGGCCGCGACCTCGAAGCTAAATTTCAATTCGCAGCTCGGATTGGGCGTCGTCCTTTTTCCGAATGCGCGGACGCCGGTGTACTTCGGCTATCGCTTCTTCCACATCTCGAACGGCGGCCTGACCGGACGCAACCCCGGTCTCAACGTGAACGGTTTCTTCATCGGGACCAGTTTGCGGCGGCGGTGAACGACATTGCGGCGCTCAAGGGTTGAATTGGGCGAGAGGATTCGAGAAAAGACCGACCATTAAATTACAACTCTCCAATCGAGCCCCTTCTCCCCATCGCTTCTCAGATGGGGAGAAGGTGGCCGAAGGCCGGATGAGGGGCCCAGCCACCATCGAAAAGCCCTACTTCACCTTCGCCAACGGTTGATACGTCGCCGGCGCCATCGGGTAGTCGTGGCGATCGGACATTTGCGCGATCGGCGTGTTCATGATGGGGATGCTCTGGCCGGCGATGGTCACGAACTTGCCGCTCGGCACCTCTTTCTCGATCTGCATTGCCATGCGCACCTTCACGCTCTTCGGATCGAGGAGGACGACCGATCCTTTCTTCAGCAGCATTGACGGTACGAAGACATCGGCGTTGCCGGGGACGCCGGCAAGGACGAGGTGGGCGGCGGGGGCGTTCGGGGCCGTGAAGGTGATCGTCACGTTTCCGGGCGGCACATCGAGCAGGAGAAATGCGCCGGTTTCGGCGACCCCTCCGGAGACATAGGGCGCGTTCTCGACCCAGACATTCGTATCGTGGAAGAGACTCGCTTTGCGCGCCGACTCCGTTTCGATCGTGTGGTACGCAGCCGCGTTCTCTCCGGCATCGACGTCGGTGATCCAGCCCCGGACGCTGATCGGCTCCTTGGCGACGTGTGGCCCCGATTTCGTCCCGGAATCACAGGTGATGGTGAGGAGCGCGAGAAAGAAAACGACGCATCGTTTTATGTTCACCGCAAAAGCATAGACTGAGTTCCTTGGATCGTCTCGCTCTGCTGCAAAACGCAAAACGCGTTGGGTATGTTTTTTCGGGCGGCTCCTCGCGATGTGCCTTTCAGATCGGCGTCATCGAAGCGCTCGCCGAGCTCGGTGTGATACCGGCGCTGGCGATCGGCGTTTCGGCGGGTGCCTGGAACGCAGCGATGGTCGCAGCGCGCTCCGAGAAGCGCATCCGCTACTACTGGCGCTCATTCATGCGCATGCCGCACATCGACCTGCGCAACCTCCTCGTCGATCATTCGCCGTGGCGCTTCCGGCGTTTGCACGAGCGAACCTTCGGCCGGTTCATGGGCCGCGATCGATTCAAACAACCCGACGCGCTGCCTCTGCTCGTTTCGGTGACCCGCTTCCGCGACGGCGCCAACGTCATCTTCGATGCCCGCGATGTCGACGATCCGCTCCAGCTCCTTCTGGCCACGAACTACTTTCCGCCGTTCTACACGCACCGGCCGCGCATCGCCGGCGAGGCCTACGGCGACGGTGGCCTCTCCGACAACGCGCCGTACGAGAAGGCGTTGGAGTTGGGATGCGATGCCGTCGTCGTCGTGACCCAGAAAGGCGAATCGGAGGGTGGCCTCTTCAAAGCCAAAGGCGACTACGACCACGTGGTCAGCGATCCGCGCGTCGTCGTCATCCGTCCGCGCCACCGCCTTCCCTTCCGATTCACCGAGCGCCGCTGGCACGTCCTCGACGTTCTGGCGCGGATCGGTTACCTGCGCACGCGCGAAGTTCTGCTCGGCGAGGAGCATGAGGAAACGAATGT
>DATLVW010000460.1:0-2906 GCA_035577085.1 Thermoanaerobaculia bacterium | reverse complement strand
TCTGGCGAACGATCGCGTCGAATCCGTTCAAGGTCGAGCTGAATCGCGCCATCCAGGGTCTCTATTCACCGGGATCCGTCTTCAAGGCGGTCATGGCAGTAGCCGGTCTGTCCGAAGGTGCCATCGACACGAGCACCTCGTTCTTCTGCAGCGGCAGCGGCATCTTTTTCGGACGCCGTTTCCGTTGCGACGCCAGGAACGGCCACGGTGACATCAGCGTCGCGAATGCACTGAAAGTCTCATGCGACATCTTCTTCTTCAACATCGGCGCGCGGCTCGGCGTCGATCGCATCGCCGAATACGCGCACAAGCTGACGTTCGGCAAGATCTCGCGGATCGACCTCGATGGCGAAAAGCCCGGCCTCGTTCCTTCGACGCAGTGGGCAACCACAAAGCAGCATCGCAAGTGGTATCCATCGGAGACGATCTCGGTCGCCATCGGTCAAGGACCACTTCTCGTCACGCCGCTTCAGGTCGCGAACTTCATGGCAGCCATCGCCAACGGCGGAACCGTTTATCGCCCGCACGTCGTGCGCATGATCGAGAAGGTCGATCTCGACGGTCACGTCGAACGGCTGCAAGTCGGGAGCGAGGTGCTGCATAAGATCGCACTCGCTCCAAAAGCACTCGAGACCGTCAAGCTAGGTCTCTGGAAAGTCGTCAATGAAGAAGGCGGCACCGGCAGCAACGCTCGCGTCGAAGGTCTGAACGTTTCCGGCAAGACCGGAACGGTGCAAGTCATCGCCCAGCACACTTGGGGGATGACGGAAGGGCTGCCCTACAAATACAAAGATCACGCGTGGTTCGCTTCGTATGCGCCGAATGAAAACCCGCAGATGGTTGTGGTGGTTTTCATCGAGCACGGAGGTCACGGCAGCGTCGACGCCGCGCCCCTCGCCAAGTTGCTCTATGAATCGCGATTCCCCGCACAGGTGCGCAGCGCCAACCTGGATCTCTCCAGCCCCGACACTCTGCGAGCCATCAAAGAAGGCCGGTCGCCAATTCCCGGGCAGAAAAAGAAGGTTGCGCCATCGCTGGGTTCCAACCCGAACCTCGGCCATTGATTTTGCCTGCGGCGTTGGCGTGAATTGCCTTCGGCGTTGTCGGTTGTCAGTTAGTTGCCTTCGGCGTTACAACGGCCTACAACACGCATAGGACGAACATAATGAACTTCTCTCCGCGACACGCCGAAGGCAATCAACCGACAACCGACAACGCCGCAGGCAATTCACCCAACGCCGAAGGCAATCGCGTCAGTAGTTCCTCTTGAACTTCTCCGCGTCTCGGCGCTCGCGCTTCGTCGGACGTCCCGCTCCCCGCTCGCGGAACACCGAATCGTCGACCTTCTCGATGACCGGCGTCTCATCGATATACATCGTCCGGGCGATCTCTTTCGCCTGTTGCCTGTCCGGGATACCCTTCACGACAAACTTCCGGAAGCGCTCGCCGGCATACAACTCGACGACGTCGCCCTCGCGCACCGGAGCCGCCGGCTTGACCCGCTGCCCGTTGAGTTTCACGTGACCACCGCGGCAGGCCTCCGTCGCATCGGTCCGATGCTTGACGAGGCAGACATGCTTGAGCCAGGTGTCGATGCGATGACGCTCTGAGTCGCTCATTCGGAAGAGGTTATAATCCCGCCCATGATTAAAGCCGACATCGTCAACAAGGTGGCGGAAGTGTCCGAAATTTCGCGCGTGAAGGCCGCTCAGGCGGTCGACACCGTGATCGAAGGGCTGCGCAACGCGCTCGCGCGCGGGCAGCGGATCGAGCTCCGCGGATTCGGCGTTTTCCAGGTCAAACAACGGAAGAAAGGGATCGGCCGGAATCCGAAAACCGGCGTCGAGGTGAAGATCCCACCCGGCAACACGATCCGCTTCAAGCCCGGCAAAGAACTGCGGAACCTTCTGTAGTGTCGTCCGGGCAGAATCGGCATCCCGCCGCGAACGGCCAGACCGTACTCGTTCTCGATTTCGGTTCGCAGTACACGCAGCTCATCGCCCGCCGTATCCGCGAGCAGAGCGTTTACTCCGTCGTCCAACCGTTCGACATTTCGATCGATCGGGTGCGCGCACTTGCGCCGCAAGCCATCATCTTTTCCGGTGGTCCGCAATCGGTTTACGCCGATGCCGCGCCGATCTGTTCGCGCGAGATCTTCGACCTCGGCGTCCCGATCCTCGGCATCTGCTACGGCATGCAGCTCACGGCCTACCTGCTCGATGGGAAAGTCGAAGCGTCGGCCGAGCGCGAATACGGCCGCGCGGAGATCGATGTCCGCGCCAACGACTCGCCGCTCTTCGCGGGTACGCCAGCGCACCAGCGCGTGTGGGCAAGCCATGGCGACAACATCCTGCGCGAGCCTCCCGGCTTCCGCACGACGGCCTCGTCGGCGAACGCGCCGATCGCCGCCTTCGAGAACATCGAACGGCGGTGCTACGGAATCCAGTTTCATCCTGAGGTCACGCACAGCGAAGCGGGAACGTCGATCCTTCGCAACTTCCTTTTCGAGATCGCCCACTGCACTCCCACCTGGAACCTCGGTGACTACCGCAAGCGAAAGGTCGAGGAAATCCGCGCGACGGTCGGCGACAAACAGGTCATCGCTGCGGTCAGCGGCGGCGTCGATTCATCCGTGGCCGCGTTGCTGGTCGCCGAGGCGATCGGCGATCAGCTCACGGCGATCTTCGTCGACAACGGTGTCTTGCGAAAAAATGAAGCGATCCAGGTCATGTCGCGCCTGTCCGAGGGCCTCGGCATGCACATCATCGCCATCGACGGAAGACAGCGCTTCTACGACAAGCTCGCCGGCGTCGAAGACCCCGAGGCCAAGCGAAAGAAGATCGGGAACGAATTCATCGCTGTTTTCGAGGAAGAAGCGAAGCGCATCGCCGGCGCCGAGTTTCTCG